>NZ_JBFRDB010000002.1:0-222870 GCF_052113365.1 Arthrobacter sp. YAF17
GCAACGCGGGGTCACTTCCGGTCCGTCCCAGTGGGTGGGATGGGCCGGAAGTGACCCCGCGTTGTTTGTTAACCCGRCACGGTTAACCCGGCCGGGTCACAAAACCTCCGGTCCCATGGCCTGGCGCCTTACCGGCCGGGGTCAGTTCGGTTCGGAGATGTCGGCGACCACGGCACCGAGGGCGGCTGTCAATTCGTCGGCGTCCACGAACGCGCTGTAGCCGTGTTCGCCGGCGCCCATGGAAATCCGCCGGCCCGTGATGCTCCGGTCCGCGTAAACGGGCCAGGCCACGGTACTGCCGAGCGGGGTGATGGTGCCGCGCTCATAGCCCGTGGCGTCCAGTGCGACATCCGCCGCCGGGAGCGAGAGCTTGTTGACGCCGAGCAATGCCCGCAGCTTGGGCCAGGAGATCTGCCGGTCGCCAGGGATGAGGGCGAACAGGAAACTCCCGTCCTTGTGCTTGACCACCAGCGACTTCACGATATCCCCGGGCTGGATCCCCAGGATGTGCGCCGCCTCCTCGAGGCTGTTGGCGGCCAGCCGCTCGACGAGCCGGACGCGCAGGCCCCTAGCGGCGGCATCGGCCAGGAACCGCTCCCGGCCGGCGCCGTTGCGGCCGCCTTCACCGACGCAGCCAGCGCTGGCTGCGCCGCTGTCAGGAACTGCAGGCTCCTTCACGGTGCTCAGTCGCGGAACAGCAGGAGCGCTTCGCCCTGGCCGCCGCCGCCGCACAGGGAGACGGCAGCCTTGCCGGTGCCGCGCCGCTTCAGCTCGTGCGCCGCATGCAGGGCCAGCCGGGCGCCGGAAGCCCCGATCGGATGGCCCAGGGCGATCGCGCCGCCGTGGATGTTGCACTTCTCCAGCGGGTAGTCGAGGTCCTTGAGCGACTGGACGGCAACGGAGCCGAAGGCCTCGTTGATCTCGATGAAGTCCAGATCCGTGGCGGACCAGCCGGCCTTGTGTAATGCGTTCTGGATCGCGTTGGAGGGCTGAGAGTGCAGGGAGTTGTCCGGCCCGGCCACCTGCCCGGGCTTACCAACGACGGCGAGGTACTCGAGACCGTTGTCCTCGGCGAACTGCCGCGAGCTGAGCACGAGCGCGGAGGCGCCGTCGGACAGGGGAGAGGAGTTGCCGGCGGTGATGGTGCCGTCCGTAACGAACGCCGCCCGCAGGCCGGCCAGTGAGCCCACCGTGGTGTCCGGACGGATTCCTTCGTCGGCGGCCAGGGTGATCGGGTCGCCCTTGCGCTGCTTGACGCTGATCGGGGCGATTTCGCCGTCGAACACCCCGTCCTTGGCGGCGCGGGCAGCGCGCTGGTGGGACGCTGCCGCCACCTCGTCCTGGGATGCGCGGTCAATGCCCAGCGTGAGGTTCTTGGTCTCGGTGGACAGTCCCATGGACTGCCCGTCGAAGGCGTCGGTCAGCCCGTCATGGGCTGCGACATCGAGCGCCTGGATGGAGCCGTAGGTCCAGCCCTGCCGGGAGCCGGGGAGGATATGCGGTGCGCGGGTCATGGACTCCTGGCCGCCGGCGACCACCACCGTGGCGTCGCCGCTGCGGATCATCCGGGCGGCGTCAATCACCGCGGTCAGCCCGGACAGGCAGACCTTGTTGATGGTGACGGTGGGGACGTTCCAGCCGATGCCGGCGCCGATGGCACTCTGCCGGGCGGGGTTCTGGCCAGCCCCGGCCTGCAGCACCTGGCCCATGATCACCGAGTCCACCTGCTCGGCCTTCACTCCGCTGGCCGCCAGGGCCGCCCGGATGGCGTGGGCGCCGAGCTCCACCGCCGTGAAGCTGGCGAGCTGGCCGTTGAGGCGGCCCTGCGGAGTGCGGGCAGCGGCGAGGATGACAACATCATTGTTGTCTGCAGAGTTGCTCATGGTTATCTCTTCCGATCTTGGACGATGTACTTCAAGGTTATCGTGACCMCTGTCACGGAGCCATTTGGCGCCGGTAGCGCCTGCTGACCTGCCTGCGGCACCCGCTGCATCGCGGCCGCGATGTCCGCTCCCCATATACCCCATCCGGGCGCCGGACCCAGTGCTTGCAATCCCGGGCGAAGTGGGGTAGACAAGTAGGTTGCTTTGCCGTATCGTAGATATTTGCGTCTTCCCTGTTTACCTTCAGCCTTCATATAGCGGTGGGCTTAGCCTGGCTGCTGCGCCATCAATGTGCCGTCAACAACGGCACCATCATGGTCAGCGCGGGTCCCGGGTCATATAGCGGAACCGGACTGGTAGCACTGCGGAGTCACTTTCGCAGGGTGCATAGCGGGGGAGATCTGACAACGCCTGAAGGTCTGTGGAAGGATCCCTCTTGGTCGCCTCGAGCACCTCTAATGTAAACAACGCTACCGCTATCAATGCCGACAGCACCGACGGTGCAACCCGCCGGCTCTCATTCGCAAAGATTCACGAACCGCTTGACGTTCCGAATCTGCTTGCCCTGCAAACCGACAGCTTTGACTGGCTGGTCGGTAACGAACGCTGGCAGGCACGCGTAGCCAAGGCCGTCGAAGAAGGCGACCTCAGCGTCGCCACCTCCTCGGGTCTGTCCGACATCTTTGAAGAGATCTCCCCGATCGAGGATTTCCAGGGCACCATGTCCCTGAGCTTCTCCGAGCCGGAGTTCGCTGATCCGAAGTACACCATGGCTGAGTGCAAGGACCGGGACGCGACATACTCGGCTCCGCTGTACGTCAAGGCCGAATTCATGAACAACAACACGGGCGAAATCAAGCAGCAGACCGTGTTCATGGGTGACTTCCCGCTGATGACCGAGAAGGGCACCTTCGTCGTCAACGGCACCGAGCGTGTCGTTGTCTCCCAGCTGGTCCGCTCCCCGGGCGCCTACTTTGAGCGCACCGCCGACAAGACCAGCGACAAGGACATCTTCACCGCGAAGATCATCCCGTCCCGCGGCGCCTGGTTCGAACTCGAAATCGACAAGCGCGACCAGGTCGGCGTTCGCCTCGACCGCAAGCGCAAGCAGTCCGTCACGGTGCTGCTGAAGGCCCTCGGCTGGACCGAAGGCCAGATCCTCGAAGAGTTCGGCCAGTACGACTCCATGCGCGCAACGCTGGAGAAGGACGCCACCGAAACCCGCGAAGACGCCTTGCTGGACATCTACCGGAAGCTGCGACCGGGCGAGCCGCCCACGGTCGAGGCTGCCCAGTCCCTGCTGGACAACCTGTACTTCAACTCCAAGCGCTACGATCTGGCCAAGGTTGGCCGCTACAAGATCAACCGCAAGCTTGGCATCGACCGCTCCCTTGGCGACAAGGAAGCGTCTGTCCTGCACGTTGAAGACATCGTCGCCATGATCAAGTTCCTGGTTGCCCTGCACGCCGGTGAGAAGACCCTCACGGGCAAGCGCGACGGCGAGGACCACGAGCTCCGCGTTGAGATCGATGACATCGACCACTTCGGCAACCGCCGCATCCGCGCCGTCGGCGAGCTCATCGAGAACCAGGTCCGCACCGGCCTGTCCCGTATGGAGCGCGTCGTCCGCGAGCGTATGACGACCCAGGACGTCGAGGCCATCACGCCGCAGACGCTGATCAACATCCGCCCCGTCGTGGCAGCCATCAAGGAGTTCTTCGGAACCTCCCAGCTGTCCCAGTTCATGGACCAGAACAACCCGCTGTCGGGTCTGACCCACAAGCGCCGTCTGTCGGCGCTTGGCCCGGGTGGTCTGTCCCGTGACCGTGCAGGCATGGAAGTCCGAGACGTCCACCCGTCCCACTACGGACGTATGTGCCCCATCGAAACTCCTGAAGGCCCGAACATTGGTCTGATCGGTTCGCTGGCTTCCTACGGACGCATCAACCCGTTCGGCTTCATCGAGACCCCGTACCGCCTCGTGGCCGAGGGTGTTGTCTCCGATGAGGTCCAGTACCTCACCGCCGACGACGAAGCAGAGGTCCTGATTGCACAGGCCAACGCTCCGCTCGATGCGAACAAGAAGTTCGCCGAAGAGACCGTCCTCGTCCGTGCCCGCGGTGGTGGAGGCGAGCCCGTGCTGGTTCCCGCCGCCGACGTCGAGTTCATGGACGTTTCCCCGCGCCAGATGGTGTCCGTGGCTACGGCCCTGATCCCGTTCCTCGAGCATGACGATGCAAACCGCGCACTCATGGGTGCCAACATGCAGCGCCAGGCCGTGCCGCTGGTCCGTTCCGAGGCGCCGTTCGTCGGTACCGGCATGGAACGCGCCGCAGCTGTCGACGCCGGTGACGTCACCATCGCGAAGAAGGCCGGTGTGGTCACGGAGGTCTCCGCTGAACTCGTCATCGTGCTCAACGACGACGGTACGGAAACCAACTACCGCATCAACAAGTTCGCCCGCTCCAACCAGGGCAACTGCTACAACAACCGTGTCCTGGTGAACGAAGGCCAGCGCCTGGAGGTCGGCGGCATCATCGCTGACGGCCCGGCGACGGACCAGGGCGAGCTCGCCCTCGGTAAGAACCTCCTCGTGGCATTCATGTCATGGGAAGGCCACAACTTCGAGGACGCCATCATCCTCTCGCAGCGCATTGTTGCCGAGGACGTTCTTTCCTCCATCCACATCGAGGAGCACGAGATCGATGCCCGCGACACCAAGCTTGGTGCCGAGGAAATCACCCGTGACATCCCCAACGTGTCCGAGGAAGTCCTGGCAGGCCTCGACGAGCGCGGCATCATCCACATCGGTGCCGAGGTCGAAGCCGGCGACATCCTGGTCGGAAAGGTCACGCCCAAGGGCGAGACCGAGCTGACCCCGGAAGAGCGCCTGCTGCGCGCCATCTTCGGTGAGAAGTCCCGCGAAGTGCGCGACACGTCCCTGAAGGTTCCGCACGGCGAGTCCGGCACCGTCATCGGCGTCCGCGTCTTCGACCGCGACAACGACGACGAGCTGCCCCCGGGCGTCAACCAGCTGGTCCGCGTCTACGTCGCTGCCAAGCGCAAGATCACCGACGGCGACAAGCTCGCCGGCCGTCACGGCAACAAGGGTGTTATCTCCAAGATCCTCCCGATCGAGGACATGCCCTTCCTTGCCGACGGTACCCCCGTTGATATCGTCCTGAACCCGCTGGGTGTCCCGGGCCGTATGAACGTCGGCCAGGTGCTGGAAACGCACCTCGGCTGGGTTGCCAAGACCGGCTGGAAGATCGAAGGCGAGCCCGAGTGGGTCAAGCAGCTGCCGAACCTGCCGCGCGAGAGTGGCTCGACCACTGTTGCAACGCCGGTCTTCGACGGTGCACGCGAAGAGGAAATCACTGGTCTCCTCGACTCCACCAACGTCACCCGCGACGGCGTCCGCCTGATCAACTCCTCAGGCAAGACCCGCCTGTTCGACGGCCGCTCCGGCGAGCCGTTCCCGGATCCGATCTCGGTCGGCTACATGTACATCCTGAAGCTCCACCACCTGGTGGACGACAAGATCCACGCGCGCTCCACCGGCCCGTACTCCATGATCACGCAGCAGCCGCTGGGTGGTAAGGCACAGTTCGGTGGCCAGCGCTTCGGTGAAATGGAAGTGTGGGCGCTCGAAGCTTACGGCGCCGCCTACACGCTCCAGGAGCTCCTCACGATCAAGTCGGATGACATCCATGGTCGTGTGAAGGTCTACGAAGCCATCGTCAAGGGCGAGAACATCCCGGAGCCGGGCGTTCCTGAGTCCTTCAAGGTCTTGATCAAGGAAATGCAGTCGCTGTGCCTGAACGTGGAAGTTCTTTCCACGGACGGAACCACAATTGAAATGCGTGACTCTGATGACGCAGTCTTCACGGCTGCGGAAGAACTGGGCATCGATCTGTCTCGTGCAGAGCCCAGTTCCGTAGAAGAGGTTTAGCAAGGGGGCTTACGACGGCGGGTTCGCCCCCGCCGTCGTAAGCAACCTCCCTCTTCCCGTAACCCAAGACTTCAGAATTTAGAGAACAAGAGAGAACAGGGACCATATGTCCAGCGAATCCTCCTTCGGCCTCATGCAGATCGGCCTCGCCACCGCGGAAGACATCCGTGGCTGGTCTTACGGCGAGGTTAAGAAGCCGGAAACCATCAACTACCGCACGCTCAAGCCCGAGAAGGACGGCCTCTTCTGCGAGAAGATCTTCGGCCCGTCCCGCGACTGGGAATGCTACTGCGGCAAGTACAAGCGCGTGCGCTTCAAGGGCATCATCTGTGAGCGGTGTGGCGTTGAGGTCACCCGCGCAAAGGTCCGCCGTGAGCGCATGGGCCACATCGAGCTGGCCGCCCCGGTCACGCACATCTGGTACTTCAAGGGTGTTCCGTCCCGCCTGGGCTACCTCCTTGACCTGGCACCGAAGGACCTCGAAAAGGTCATCTACTTCGCCGCCTACATGATCACGAGCGTCGACGCCGACAGCCGCCACGAAGAACTGCCCAACCTCCAGGTTGAGCACGACATCGAGAAGAAGCAGCTGATCGACAACCGCGACTCGGACATCGCCACGATCGCCCGCGACCTCGAGAACGAGCTTGCCCGTCTCGAAGGCGAAGGCGCCAAGGCTGCCGACAAGAAGAAGGCCCGCGACTCCGCTGACCGCCAGATGGCCAACGTCCGCAAGCGCGCGGATGCTGAGATCGAGCGCCTCGAGCAGGTCTGGGACCGCTTCAAGAACCTCAAGGTCGCTGACCTCGAAGGTGACGAAGGCCTGTACCGCGAACTGCGTGACCGCTACGGCATGTACTTCGAAGGCTCCATGGGTGCCGAGGCCATCAAGAAGCGTCTTGAGAACTTCGACATGCAGGCCGAGTCGGACATGCTCCGCGACATCATCGCCAACGGCAAGGGCCAGCGCAAGACCCGCGCCCTGAAGCGGCTCAAGGTGGTCAACGCGTTCCTGACCACCAACAACAGCCCGCTCGGCATGGTGCTGGACGCCGTCCCGGTGATCCCGCCGGAACTGCGCCCGATGGTCCAGCTGGACGGTGGCCGCTTCGCGACCTCCGACCTCAACGACCTCTACCGCCGCGTGATCAACCGCAACAACCGTCTCAAGCGACTGCTTGATCTCGGTGCTCCGGAGATCATCGTCAACAACGAGAAGCGCATGCTTCAGGAAGCTGTTGACAGCCTCTTCGACAACGGCCGCCGCGGCCGTCCGGTCACCGGACCTGGCAACCGTCCGCTGAAGTCCCTGAGCGACATGCTCAAGGGCAAGCAGGGTCGTTTCCGCCAGAACCTCCTGGGTAAGCGCGTTGACTACTCGGGCCGTTCGGTTATCGTCGTCGGCCCGCAGCTGAAGCTGCACCAGTGTGGTCTGCCGAAGCAGATGGCGCTGGAGCTCTTCAAGCCGTTCGTGATGAAGCGCCTGGTTGACCTCAACCACGCGCAGAACATCAAGTCGGCCAAGCGTATGGTCGAGCGCTACCGCCCGCAGGTCTGGGATGTTCTCGAAGAGATCATCACCGAGCACCCCGTTCTGCTGAACCGTGCACCTACCCTGCACCGTCTCGGCATCCAGGCGTTCGAACCGCAGCTTGTTGAAGGTAAGGCAATCCAGCTTCACCCGCTGGTTTGTGGCGCCTTCAACGCCGACTTCGACGGCGACCAGATGGCAGTTCACCTGCCGCTGAGCCCCGAGGCCCAGGCTGAAGCCCGCATCCTGATGCTGTCCTCGAACAACATCCTGAAGCCGTCTGACGGCCGCCCGGTGACGCTGCCTTCGCAGGATATGATCATCGGCCTCTACCACCTGACCACCAAGCGTGTTGGTTCAGCTGGCGAGGGCCGGATCTTCTCCTCCGTCTCGGAAGCCATCATGGCGTACGACCTGCACGAGCTGCACCTGAACTCCCAGGTCAAGATCCGGCTTGAGGGCTTTGTCCCCTACGCCGGCTGGGAAGCTCCGGAAGGCTGGGAGCCGGGTCAGACCGTGCTCGTCCAGACCTCCCTGGGCCAGGTCCTGTTCAACGAGACGCTGCCCGAGGATTACCCCTGGGTTGAGGATGTTGCCGACAAGGGCGAACTGTCCCGGATCGTCAACGACCTGGCCGAGCGCTACCCGAAGGTGGTCACGGCGGCGACGCTGGACAACCTGAAGGATGCCGGTTTCTACTGGGCCACCCGGTCCGGCGTCACCGTCGCCATCTCCGACATCGAGGTGCCCCAGGACAAGCCGCGGATCCTCGCCGGCTACGAGACCATGGCTGCCAAGATCCAGGGCCAGTACGACAAGGGCCTGATCGACGACGACGAGCGTCGCCAGGAACTGATCGAAATCTGGAACAAGGCCACGAACGAGATCGCCCAGGCGATGCGTGACAGCCTCTCCCCGATGAACACCATCAACCGCATGGTGTCCTCCGGTGCACGTGGTAACTGGATGCAGGTCCGCCAGATTGCGGGTATCCGTGGCCTGGTGGCCAACCCTAAGGGCGAGATCATCCCGCGTCCGATCAAGTCCTCCTACCGCGAGGGCCTGTCGGTGCTGGAATACTTCATCGCCACGCACGGTGCCCGTAAGGGTCTGGCTGACACCGCGCTGCGTACCGCCAACTCGGGTTACCTGACCCGTCGCCTGGTGGACGTGTCGCAGGACGTCATCGTCCGTGAAGAGGACTGCGGCACCGAGCGTGGTCTCATGACCGCCATCGCCGTCGCAGACTCCAACGGCGAGCTGGTCCTGGACGAGAACGTCGAGAACAGCGCGTACGCCCGCACCCTGGCCGTGGACGTCGTTGACGCCAAGGGCAAGGTCCTGGCAGCAGGCGGCACCGACTGCGGCGACGTCGTCATTGCCGAACTGTTCGCAGCCGGCATCACCGAGGTCAAGGTCCGCTCCGTACTCACCTGTGAGTCCAGCGTCGGCACCTGCGCCCTGTGCTACGGCCGTTCGCTGGCCACGGGCAAGACCGTCGACATCGGTGAGGCAGTCGGCATCATCGCCGCGCAGTCCATCGGTGAGCCGGGTACCCAGCTGACCATGCGTACGTTCCACACCGGTGGTGCTGTTTCCTCCAGCGGTGGCGACGACATCACCCAGGGTCTGCCCCGTATCCAGGAGCTTTTCGAAGCCCGTACTCCGAAGGGTGTCGCACCGATTGCTGAAGCAGCCGGCCGCATCACCATCGAAGAGTCCGAGCGCCAGATGCGCCTGGTCATCACCCCGGATGACGGATCCGAAGAGATCGCTTACCCGGTCCTGCGCCGTTCACGTCTTCTCATCGAAGACGGCGAGCACGTCAGCGTCGGCCAGAAGCTCATCAACGGCCCGGTCGACCCCAAGCAGGTTCTGCGCATCATGGGCCCCCGTGCCGCGCAGAAGTTCCTGGTGGACGAGGTCCAGGGCGTGTACCGCAGCCAGGGCATCGGTATCCACGACAAGCACGTCGAGGTTATCGTCCGCCAGATGCTGCGCCGCGTCACGGTCATCGAGTCCGGCGAATCGGACCTGCTGCCCGGCGAGCTCGCCGAGCGCAGCCGCTTCGAAGATGCCAACCGCCGTGTTGTGTCCGAGGGCAAGACGCCGGCTTCCGGCCGTCCCGAGCTCATGGGCATCACGAAGGCGTCCCTGGCGACCGAGTCCTGGCTGTCCGCAGCTTCCTTCCAGGAGACCACCCGCGTCCTGACGCAGGCGGCCATGGAAGGCAAGAGCGATCCGCTGCTCGGCCTCAAGGAAAACGTCATCATCGGTAAGCTCATCCCGGCCGGCACGGGTCTCCCGCGCTACACCGAGGTCACCGTGGAGCCCACTGAAGAAGCAAAGGCCAACCTGTTCACCGGCCCCAGCGCGTTCAGTGACTTCTCCTACGATTCCCTGGGCGGCGACGGAGCTCCTGAGTTCCACGCCATCCCGCTGGATGACTACGACCTGGGCAGCGACTTCCGCTAACGGCTAAACGGCAACGCGGGGTCACTTACGGCCCAATCCGCACCTCGGATTGGGCTCAAAGTGACCCCGCGTTGCTGTTTAAGGGAGGCCCCGGAGGGGCTTGGTTCCGCGCCGATTAAGGGCTGGGACCCGTCCGTGTTAGACTTGAGACTAATTGTTATTGTGGCAGTGGATGAGTGCGCCGGTTGCAGCCGATAGGTTCAACCAGGACGACGTTTCCGGTTTGCAGGGTTTCTGTGCAACGTATGCCACATTTTCGCATGCCTAGGGGCAATTCGGGATGGAAGTCCGCGGATCCCGGCGTGTGGTCCGACTATTAAGGCTTCGCCTCAGCTGCTCTGGAGAGAACTTCAAAGCTCGAGCGGCGGGGCGCAGCGACAAGAGAGCGGCTGCCAACGGCCGCTCCGGATAAAACGGAGAACACGAGAGTGCCTACGATTAACCAGCTGGTCCGCAAGGGCCGCACGCCTAAGGTCAAGAAGACCAAGGCTCCCGCGCTTAACGGCAGCCCGATGCGCCGCGGTGTTTGCACCCGCGTGTACACGACGACCCCGAAGAAGCCGAACTCGGCTCTGCGTAAGGTTGCACGTGTGCGCCTCAACGGTGGCGTTGAAGTCACTGCTTACATCCCCGGTGTAGGCCACAACCTGCAGGAGCACTCCATTGTGCTCGTCCGTGGCGGCCGCGTTAAGGACCTTCCGGGTGTCCGCTACAAGATCGTCCGTGGCGCCCTCGATACCCAGGGTGTCAAGAACCGTAAGCAGGCTCGTAGCCGCTACGGCGCAAAGATGGAGAAGAAGTAATATGCCTCGCAAGGGTCCGGCCCCCAAGCGGCCGCTAGTTCTAGATCCCGTTTACGGCTCCCCGCTGGTCACCCAGCTGATCAACAAGGTGCTCGTTGACGGCAAGAAGTCCACCGCCGAGCGCATCGTCTACGGTGCACTCGAAGGTGCTCGTGCCAAGTCCGGCGGCGACCCGGTTGCAGCCCTCAAGAAGGCCATGGAGAACGTCAAGCCTTCCCTCGAGGTCCGCTCCCGCCGCGTCGGTGGCGCCACCTACCAGGTTCCGGTTGAGGTCAAGCCGGGTCGCTCCACCGCCCTCGCTCTGCGCTGGCTGGTTGGCTACTCCAAGGCCCGCCGCGAGAAGACCATGACCGAGCGCCTCCAGAACGAAATCCTGGATGCCTCCAACGGTCTCGGTGCCGCTGTGAAGCGTCGCGAAGACACCCACAAGATGGCCGAGTCCAACAAGGCCTTCGCACACTACCGCTGGTAATACTTCCCGGACGCCGCCGGCTCAACAGAGCCGGCGGCGAACGTGCAGTCCATCCGAAAGGGAGACACCGTGGCACAGGACGTGCTTACCGACCTTAGCAAGGTCCGCAATATCGGCATCATGGCCCACATTGATGCCGGCAAGACCACTACTACCGAGCGCATCCTGTTCTACACGGGTGTGAACCACAAGATCGGCGAAACGCACGACGGCGCTTCGACGACTGACTGGATGGAACAGGAAAAGGAACGCGGCATCACCATCACGTCTGCCGCCGTGACCTGCTTCTGGGAAAACAACCAGATCAACATCATTGACACCCCCGGCCACGTGGACTTCACGGTTGAGGTTGAGCGCTCCCTGCGCGTCCTCGACGGTGCAGTTGCCGTGTTCGATGGCAAGGAAGGCGTGGAGCCGCAGTCTGAAACTGTTTGGCGCCAGGCCGACAAGTACAACGTCCCGCGCATCTGCTTCGTCAACAAGATGGACAAGCTCGGCGCTGACTTCTACTTCACCGTCGACACCATCATCAGCCGCCTCGGTGCCAAGCCGCTCGTCATGCAGCTGCCGATCGGCGCCGAGAACGACTTCATCGGCGTCGTCGACCTGCTTTACATGCGCGCACTGGTCTGGCCCGGCGACTCCAAGGGTGACGTCACCATGGGTGCCAAGTACGAGATCCAGGAGATCCCGGCTGACCTCAAGGAAAAGGCTGAAGAGTACCGCGCAACGCTCATTGAGACCGTTGCAGAGTCCTCCGAAGAGCTCATGGAGAAGTACCTCGAAGGCGAAGAAATCTCCGAGGACGAGCTCAAGGCCGGCATCCGCAAGATGACGATCAACTCCGAGCTGTACCCGGTCTTCTGTGGCTCCGCGTTCAAGAACCGCGGCGTTCAGCCGATGCTTGACGCCGTTGTGGACTACCTGCCGAACCCGCTCGACGTCCCGCCGATGATCGGTCACGATCCCCGCGACGAAGAGAAGGAACTGACGCGCAAGCCGTCTTCCGAAGAGCCGTTCTCGGCTCTGGCGTTCAAGATTGCCACGCACCCGTTCTTCGGTCAGCTCACCTTCATCCGCGTGTACTCCGGTCACGTCGAAGCAGGCTCCCAGGTGGTCAACTCCACGAAGGGCAAGAAGGAGCGCATCGGCAAACTGTTCCAGATGCACGCCAACAAGGAAATGCCGGTTGACGGCGCTACTGCTGGCCACATCTACGCAGCGATCGGTTTGAAGGATACGACCACGGGCGACACTCTGTGCGATTCCAGCAACCAGATCGTCCTCGAGTCCATGAGCTTCCCGGAGCCCGTGATCTCGGTTGCGATCGAGCCGAACACCAAGGGTGACCAGGAGAAGCTCTCTACGGCCATCCAGAAGCTCTCCGCTGAGGACCCGACCTTCCAGGTCTCCCTCAACGAAGACACCGGCCAGACGATCATCGCCGGCATGGGCGAGCTCCACCTGGACATCCTGGTGGACCGCATGCGCCGCGAATTCAAGGTCGAGGCAAACGTGGGCAAGCCCCAGGTTGCGTACCGCGAAACCATCAAGCGTGCTGTAGAGCGTCACGACTACACGCACAAGAAGCAGACCGGTGGTTCCGGCCAGTTCGCAAAGATCCAGATTGCGATCGAGCCGCTGGACACGTCCGATGGCGAGATGTACGAGTTCTCGAACAAGGTCACCGGTGGACGTATTCCGCGCGAATACATCCCGTCGGTTGACGCCGGTATCCAGGATGCGCTGAACGACGGCGTCCTGGCTGGCTACCCGGTTGTCGGCATCAAGGCCACGCTGATTGACGGCGCGTACCACGATGTTGACTCCTCGGAAATGGCGTTCAAGATTGCCGGCCGTATGGCTTTCAAGGAAGCCGCACGCAAGGCGAACCCTGTCCTGCTCGAACCGCTGATGGATGTCGAGGTCCGCACCCCTGAGGAATACATGGGTGAAGTTATCGGTGACCTCAACTCCCGCCGTGGCCAGATGCAGTCCATGGAAGATGCCCAGGGCGTCAAGGTTATCCGTGCGCACGTCCCGCTGTCCGGCATGTTCGGCTACATCGGTGACCTGCGTTCGAAGACCCAGGGCCGCGCTGTGTACTCCATGACTTTCCACAGCTACGCCGAGGTCCCGAAGGCTTACGCCGACGAGATCATCCAGAAGAACCGCGGCGAGTAGTCTCCACGACTGTCGCAGCAACAAACTCGGGTGCTTCTCCGACATCGGAGATTCACCTGGTGCAGGTGGCCGCTTCCGGCCAGCGCCTTCCGGTCAAGCCGGGAGCGGCCATCTGCACCGACAGGCTCGAGGGACTAGTATTAGTTCCTGAATCTGCAATTTCATCAATCCAAAGCCCCCCAAGTAGACTTACTGAAGTTTCGCCGCGACAAGCGCGGTCGAAGGGTAAGTCATTTGAAAACGTTCTAGGAGGAACCTGTGGCAAAGGCAAAGTTCGAGCGGACTAAGCCGCACGTTAACATCGGCACCATTGGTCACGTTGACCACGGTAAGACGACGTTGACGGCCGCGATTTCCAAGGTGCTGTACGACAAGTACCCGTCTCTCAACGAGCAGCGTGACTTCGCGTCCATTGACTCTGCTCCCGAAGAGCGTCAGCGCGGCATTACCATCAACATCTCGCACGTTGAGTACCAGACCGAGAAGCGCCACTACGCACACGTAGACGCCCCGGGTCACGCTGACTACATCAAGAACATGATCACCGGTGCTGCACAGATGGACGGTGCAATCCTCGTGGTTGCCGCCACTGACGGCCCGATGGCTCAGACCCGCGAGCACGTCCTGCTCGCCCGCCAGGTTGGTGTCCCCTACCTGCTGGTCGCACTGAACAAGTCGGACATGGTCGATGACGAAGAGCTCCTCGACCTCGTCGAAATGGAAGTTCGCGAGCTGCTTTCGGCTCAGGGCTTCGATGGCGATGAAGCTCCGGTTGTCCGCGTCTCCGGTCTGAAGGCTCTCGAAGGCGACCCGGTTTGGGTCAAGTCCGTCGAGGACCTCATGGAAGCTGTCGACGAGTCCGTTCCGGACCCCGTACGTGACCGTGACAAGCCGTTCCTGATGCCGATCGAAGATGTCTTCACGATCACCGGCCGTGGCACCGTTGTTACGGGCCGCGCCGAGCGTGGAACCCTCGCCATCAACTCCGAGGTCGAGATCGTCGGCATCCGCCCGGTCCAGAAGACCACGGTTACCGGTATCGAGATGTTCCACAAGCAGCTCGACGAAGCATGGGCCGGCGAGAACTGTGGCCTCCTGCTCCGCGGTCTGAAGCGCGACGATGTCGAGCGTGGCCAGGTTGTCGTCAAGCCGGGTTCCATCACCCCGCACACCGACTTCGAGGCTAACGTCTACATCCTCTCCAAGGACGAAGGCGGACGTCACAACCCGTTCTACTCCAACTACCGCCCGCAGTTCTACTTCCGCACCACGGACGTAACCGGCGTTATCACCCTGCCGGAAGGCACGGAAATGGTTATGCCTGGCGACAAC
This sequence comes from Arthrobacter sp. YAF17, assembly GCF_052113365.1. Lineage (NCBI taxonomy): Bacteria > Bacillati > Actinomycetota > Actinomycetes > Micrococcales > Micrococcaceae > Arthrobacter > Arthrobacter sp. YAF17. The sequence goes on from NZ_JBFRDB010000002.1 coordinate 14,633, forward strand.
ACTGAGATGACCGTTGCGCTCATCCAGCCCATCGCCATGGAAGATGGCCTCGGCTTCGCTATCCGCGAAGGCGGCCGCACCGTTGGTTCGGGACGCGTTACCAAGATCCTCAAGTAGTACTTGCTGATCTTTGTTAGATCTCTGATCGGGGTGGCCGTCTGACGGTCCCCGTGACGTAAGAACAGCCCCGCTGCACTCGCAGCGGGGCTGTTCTTTTTTGTCTGTCCTGCACATCCGCGGGGCTCGGGACCAACGCCCCTTACCTGCCCCGGCTGCTGCTTCCACGATGGTGTGATGAACGTGTTGGTCGCGACGGCCCAGGGGGAACTGCGGGGCAGCTTCGCCGATGGGGTGTACACCTTCCTCGGAGTCCCGTATGCGGCGCCGCCGACCGGCGCGAACCGTCTCCGGCCGCCACAGCCTGCGTTGGGTTGGTCCGGTGTCCGGAGCGCCACGAGGCTTGGGCCGGAGCCCCCGCAGGTGGCGCCGCCATCCATGGGCGGTCCGGCCGCGGGGGCTTCGGTGGACTGGTCGGAAGTAGTCAATGCCTTTGCGGATGTGGAGCGCGCCGCGCCGTCCGGCGAGTGCCTGAACCTCAACATCTGGACGCCGGGGCCCGGCGGGGCTGACCTGCCGGTGATGGTGTGGCTTCAGGGCGGAATGTTCGAGATCAGCTCGACGGCGGCCTACGACGGGAGCCGCTTCGCCCGGGACGGGGTGGTCTGCGTCGTCGTCAATTGGCGTCCGGGCGCGGAGGGGTTCCTGTATCTCGGCGACGGAATCGCGAACCTCGGCCTGCTCGACCAAGTGGCCGCGCTGCAATGGGTGCGGGAGAACATCTCGGCCTTCGGCGGGGACCCCGGCAACGTGACCGTCTTCGGCGAGTCCGCAGGGGCGATGAGCATCGGCATGCTGCTCTCGATGCCCCGCGCCGAAGGCCTGTTCCGGCGGGCGATCCTGCAGAGCGGCGCAGCCCATCAGGTAACGCCTGCCGCGGACGCGCTGCGCATCGCCGGGTACCTGGCCGGAAAACTGGGGGTGACAGCGACGCGTGAGGCGATCGCCGGCGTCGGGGTCCAGCGTCTGCTGGCGGCGCAGGCGGAGCTGAAGGGCGAGCTGCTCGCCGACCCGGACCCGGAACGATGGGGCAAGGCCGTGGTGGCGAGCGTTATGCCGTGGCAGCCCGTGGTCGACGGCGACATCCTGCCCGGCCCTCCGATCGAGCGGATCGCTGCCGGATCCGGCCGGCAGGTGGACGTCATCGTCGGCACGAATACCGACGACTGGCGGCTGTTTCTGTTCGTCAGCGGCGCGCTGGCAGGCATTACGGACGAGATGCTGACCGGTCCGGTGCGCACTTACGGCTATCAGTCCCTGGCGGCCTACGGGCTGACGGCCGGTCCTGCACTGTCCGCCTACCGGGCGAGGTACCCGGAGGCGGTTCCCGGCGATCTGCTGGCAGCGGTGCAGACGGACTGGTGGATGCGGATCCCGGCTATACGCCTGGCCGACGCGCACGCGAGCTCCACCACCTCGGGCACGTACATGTACGAGTTCGCCTGGGCCTCGCCTGGCCTCGGCGCGGTGCACGCGCTTGAGGTTCCGTTCGTCTTCGATACTGCCGCCGCGGACGCGCCGCTCTTCGGTCCGCTGCTGGGAAGCGACCCGCCGCAGCAGCTTGCGCACACGATGCACGCCGCGTGGCTCGCCTTCGCTGCCACAGGAGACCCCGGCTGGCCGAGGTATGACCCCGGCCGGAGGGCCACGATGCGATTCGACGCCGACTCCCGGGTTGTGGAGGATCCCCGGTCGTGGGAGCGGGCCCTGTGGAAAACCCTTCGCTGAGCCTCCGCTGGTGCTATATTTCATCTAGTCATTGGAGTTATTCAGGCTGGGCGGGTCCGGACAGCCGGCGACATGAAGGATCCCGCTATGCCGACGACCGTCCCCACCCTCCTGGTCCTTTTGCTGTTGGCAGGCGCATTCCTGGTGGGCATCCGCAAGGGGAGTGCCCGGGAACGCCGTCGTAGTGACGCGGTGAGCAGCGGGGCATTCGCAGCCGGATTCCGTGCCGGTCACCTCGAGGGGTGGAGGGACTGCGAGTCCGCCCGTGAGCTAGTGGCGAAGCCCGTCCTTCCCGCTCCCGGAACCCCCCAGCCGCCGCCCGGACCAAGCCTGCCGGCCCCGCCGGCACCCCCAATCCAGGAGGAGGTCCAGCCGGACGTCCAGCCTGCAGGCAAGTCTTCAGTCCAGCCGCGGCCCGGCGGTTCCCGTGGCTATCACCCGGTACCGCCGGTCGCGAACGCACCGCACGAACGGCTCCGGCCCCAGTCCGCGGCCCCGCAGCCCGCACACCCCGTCGTTCCGCAGGAGTCCGCCGCCGACCATGCCGCCCGCAAGGAGAAGCGGGACCGGCAGAACATCAACATCACCCTCTATGTCGCCAGCCTCCTGCTGGTGGCTGCCGGGGCCCTGTTCGTCGGCACATCCCTGCCGGAGGTCCTCCGCTTCGCCGGCGTCCTCGCCATCACGGCGCTGTTCTATGCCGGGGGACTGATCCTGCACACGAGGGCCCCGCGGCTCAGGCCCGCGGCTGTTGCGTTCGCCGGAACCGGGCTGGCCCTGATCCCGGTGGCCGGCCTGGCCCTGTACAGCTTCCTCCTGCATGACGCCGCGGGCGCCTGGCTGGTCACATCGTTCATCGGGACCGTGGCCTATGTTGCTGCCGCCGTCAGGATGGACAGCAAGATCCTCGCCTACCTGTCGCTGACGTTCGTCGTGTCGACGGCGTGGTCCGGGATTTCGGTCCTCGGCGGAGCACTGGCCTGGTACTTTGCCGCCCTGATCGGCTTCGCGGTCCTCCTGTCGCTGCTGGCACTGACGCGTCCGCGCTGGATGCCTGCTGCGTTCCTCAAGCCGCTGATGGACCTGCACCCCTTTGTGGTCCCGTCCGTCGCGCTGGCCGTCACCATCGTGCCCCTGCTGCTCGGCAAGGGCGAGTACGCGCTCATCATGGCCCTCTGTGGCGCCTACTTCGCGTTGATGGCCGCCGTTCCACAAAGCCGGTTCCGCGTCGCGCAGTACTACGGAGCGCGGGTGAGCCTCACTGTGGCGGCCGCTGCCGGAACCTGGGCTGCCAGTGAAAGCGTGCCGTGGGCGCTACTGACCGGCGTCGCGCTGGCAGCGCTCCAGTCCGTGCTTCTGGCGTCGGGGCTCAACGTGGTTCCGGCTGCGCTGCTGGGGTCAGCTGTACGACAGCGGTCGGACGCCCTCTGCACGTTCGGGCTGCAGTTGCTCCTGACCCTTTTGTGGGGGGCGGCGACCCTGTTCCCTGCCACCGTGGATCCAACCGTCGACGTGCCCGTATGGGTGCCGCTGGTGCTGGCGTTGCTCACCGGCATGGCCCTGGCAGTGGGGGTGGCGGAATGGGCGCCGGTGCCCGCCCTGATGCTGGTTGCCGCGTTCGGCGACCGCGCCGGTAACTGGACCCCGGCCGGGTTGCTGCTGCTGGTCGCACTGTTCTGGGCTGTGCGTTCCCTGCCCCGGAGGGAGCCCCTGCGGCTGCATTTCGTTCTCGCCGCCCGCATCGCGGTCACGGTGGCCGTGCCTGCGGTGGTGGCGGCCGTGACCGGCAGCGGTGCCGGGTCCGCGCCGGTGCTCTCCGCCTTCCTGCTGGCTCTGGTGCTGCAGCAACTCGCCACGGCGGGCCTTGTCCGGACGGGTGTGCCGTCGCTGGCCCCGGACGAGAGCCTGGTAGCATTCTCCCTCGCGGCGCTCCCCGTCCTCGCCGCACTGGTGGTCCAGGCCGACACGCGCGGGGGAACGCTCGCCGGTGCCGCGGTCGTGCTCCAGCTCCTCACATCCCTTGGCATCGGCTGGGCCACAGGCGGGGGAGCGGCGGCAGGATCTCCGTGGCGGCCCGGTGTCCGTGAACTGCTGCCACTGGGCATGGCGGCGGCGCTGGCCGGCCTGGCGTTTACCGCGGTCTCGCTCCCCGGCGGCAACACCATTCTCGCCCTGGCGGTGCTTTACCTGACGGTGCTTTACCTGACGGTGCTTTACCTGACGGTGCTCTACCTCGTCGCAACGGCGCTGCGCCGCGGCCGGCGCCAGCAGCGCTGGAGCTACTGGTGGATGGCCCGGGGGGCCGGCACTCTTCTGGTCCTGACCGGCTTCCACCAGCTCCGGCAGGAGAGCGGTCCGGTGCTGCTCGGCGGCGAGGACATCGCGGGCGCGTCGCTGGCCGTGCTGGTACTGGGGCTGCAACTGGCTTTCCCCCTGCTGGCCGAGGCCAGGGGCCGGGCACCCCGCGGTGTCATCACCGACGCCGCCGGGGTGCTGGTGCTGCAGGGTGCCGCCCTGGCTGTCCTCACGGCGTCCGCCCTGGACCACCAGACAACCGTGGGCCGGCAGCTGACCGCCGTCGTGGTCGTGATGGCCCTGAGCGCAGCGACGGCGGGGTTCGTGCTGCGGGCCCGTCCGCGGGCGGCGGTGTTCGCCCCGGTGGTGCTGGCGGCGCTCCTGCTGGCCCGGGCGGGCACCGCGCTCGATGTCGAGCTGGTGCTGGGCATCTTTGCCGGGTACAGCGCCGTGATGGTCGTGGCCGCAGCGTCTGGCACCGCCAAGGGCGGCTATTTCGCTGCGGCCCGGGTGCTGACCTTGGCCCTGGCCCTCGTGCTCAGCTATGACGCGACCGTCTCCGTCACCGCGGTCTCGGTGACCTTCGGGCTGGTTCTCGCGGGACAGCACGTGATCCGCTGGCTGATGCGGCACCGCCTGGTGGAGGTCCCGTTCCAGCAGGCAGCGGTGTGGATTACGCTCGCTGCCCAGGCGGTGCTTCCGCTCGGCTACCTGGCGGCGGACCCGGACGACGGCGGCCGCTGGGTCATCCTGCTGCACGTGGCGCTGCTGCTGGTCTCCGCCGCGCTGGCCAGCAGGGTCTTCGCGGCCCGCGGGGCGGCCTACCTGACGGTCTATGCCGCCGTCTTCGCCACGCTTGTTTTGGGGCCGCTGGCGCAGTTCAACGTCGGTTTCTCCGCCGGCGGTTTCCTTGACCGGCCCCTGCTGAGCCGGGACGGCGTGGTCGTGGTACTGCTCGTGCTGTCGCTGGCGGCCACCGCCGCGGGCGTGCTGTTCCGGCGGAAGGCGCGGGCCGACGTCGAGCGCTGGCTCTGGCTGGCCGCGTGCGGCGCCTTTGTCGGAACCGCCCTCCTGCTGGCACCGCCAGCGGCTGACTGGCTGGGCGGGGCAGCGGTCCTGGTGCTCGCAGTGGTTCTTTTGGCGGCATCACACCTAGAACGCTGGCCAGTGCTCTATGTGCCGGCTGTCGCGGCGGTTCTGGCCGGGGCCACCCTGGAAGCCGCCGAACTGCTGGAAACCGTGCCGGGCGCCTGGGGCAGTTACCTGCCGTGGCTGGCCGGTTGCGCTCCGGCTGCGGCGGCACTCTATGCCGTCAGGTGGCGGCGCCGCGGCCCCCTCGGCGCCGATCCGCTCCGGCGCTGGTCGCTGGCGGCTGCCGCGGTCCTGGGTCTGGGCCTCGCTGCGCTTTTCGGGCTGCGCTGGGACGCAACATCCTGGGCCGGCGCCGCGTTCGTGGCCATCACCGCCGCGGTGTGCCGCGCCGAAGTTCCGGCGGCAGCCCGCAGGGTGGCGGCGGAACTGGGACTGCTTGCCACGACGGCGGCCGTCCAGCGCGCTGTGCTGTTCACCGGACCCGGCTCCGGCTCCGCCTGGCCCGATTGGTTCTGGACGCTGCAGTGGTACGTGGTTCTCGCCGCGCTGCTGGGCGCGCTGCGCCTGGCGTCCGGGAACCGTCCGGCGGTCCGGGTGCTGTGGTCCGGGGCCGCCGGGCTGCTGACACTGTCCTGGCTGGGGATCATCTTCGGCGGCGATCCCGGAAAGCAACTCTGGGTCCTGGCGCTCATGGCGGTGCTGCTGATGGCGGGGCTGGCGTTCGGTGAACGGCTGTTTGTCTGGTGGGGCGCGGCGGGGGTGGGTCTGTGCATCATGTGGGCCATGCGCCAGTACACCTTCGCCCTGCTCGCCCTGATCGCAGCGGCCCTGATAGCGCTGGCGGTCTGGCGGCTGAACCGCAGCAAGCCGGCCGCCGGCCAGCCGGCACCCTACCGTGAGCCGGTGGACCATGGTTGACCGGAGCCGGGCGCTGATATCGTTGCTTCCAATGAAGGGAGCTCACAATGGGCTGGTTGATTTTCCTGTTGGTGGCCGTTGCCGTCGTTGTCGCTGTCGTCTGGGCTAAAAAGCACTTCCGCCAAGAGATTGAACGCGCCAAGCGCATTACACGGGCCAACAAGAACAAATAGCCCGCCGGCTCAGCCTTTCCGGGCCCTGCTGAGCGCCTGGTACCAGTAGTACGAATCCTTGGGCGTACGTTCCTGCGTGTCGAAATCCACGTGGACCAGGCCGAAGCGTTGGGAGTAGCCGGCGGCCCACTCGAAGTTGTCCATCAGGGTCCAGACGTAGTAGCCCAGCAGTTCGACGTCCTCGGCGATGCCCCCGGGGGACGTAGCGTCCAGGGCGTGGCCCAGGTGGGACGCGATGTAGCTGATCCGCTCCGCGTCGGCGATGGGGCCGGACACATGGTCGGGCTCGGGGAAGCTGGCGCCGCTTTCGGTGATGTACAGCGGCGGGAGCGCTCCGCCATACCTGTCCTTCATCTCACGGAGCAGCGGGCCCAGATGGTCCGGTGCCACCGGCCAGCCGAAACCCGTCGTCGTGTATTCCGGGAACGCCGCCATATGGAACGGCATCTTCGTCATCGCGTCCGTGTGCCCTGCGGGGCTCTCACCCGCGCCCCGTCCGGTGGCGACCTTCACCGGGTAGTAATAGTTCAGCCCATAGAAGTCCAGGGGCTGCTGGATGGTCCGCAGATCGGCGTCGGAAATCTTCCCCAGCGAACGGAACCAGGGCCTGGCGATGAGCGGAATCTTCGGGTACCGGCCCAACAGGATCGGGTCCGCGTACACCCGGTTCAGGACCAGGTCGAAGATGTTGGCCAGGAACCGGTCCGTCACCAAACGGGACGCGGGCCGTACCGGGGAATGCAGGTTGGTGACGCCCACGGTGCCCGAGACGGACTCCGCACGCAGCGCCTGCACGGCGAGCCCGTGGGCGAGGAGCTGGTGGTGGACCGCGGGCAAGGCATCGAAGAGCAGGTCATGGCCCGGGGCATGGACCCCCAGGGCATAGCCGTTGAGGGTCACTGATACCGGTTCGTTGAGCGTGACCCACTGGGCCACGCGGTCGCCGAAGCGCCGGCCGGCCGCCGCGCTGTACTCGGCGAAGCGCTCCGCAGTGGATCGGTTCAACCAGCCGCCGCGGTGCTCCAGGGGCAGCGGCGTGTCCCAGTGGTACAGGGTGGCCATCGGGGAGATGCCGGCCTCGAGCAGCCGGTCGATGAGCCGGTCGTAGAAGTCGAGCCCCTGGTTATTGAACGGTCCGGTGCCGTCCGGCTGGATCCGTGGCCAGGAGATGGAGAAGCGGTAGGAGTCGATGCCGAGGGCGCGCATCAGCTCGACGTCCTCGGGCGCCCGGTTGTAGTGGTCGCAGGCGACGGCGGGGGAGTGGCCGTCCTGGATGCTGCCCGGCTTCTCGACGAAGGCATCCCAGCCGGAGGGCCCCCGGCCGCCGGCCGCAAGGGAGCCTTCAATCTGGAAAGCGGCCGAGGCAACCCCCAGCTGGAACTCCGGGCTCAGGCGCGCGGCCAAGGCCTGGACTGCTACGGAATCCTGCACAGTCATGCCCCCAATCATCCCCACGGCGCCCGCCGAAGGCAATGAGCGCAAGCCCTGCCCCGGCGTCGCCAGCGCCCGGGCCGTGACACCGGGCCGACGTCCGGGCGGCGTCCGCACTGCTCCGTACAGCCGCTGATTCGCTTCTGCCCGTTAATTCCGGCATACTAGATGAGTTGTTCAAGCGCTCTTTCGCGTCCCGATCCGGATAATGCCGGGTGCCAGGGTCCAGGTAAGAGCCCAAACATAACCCACTCCCCAAGGAATTGCGGACGAGTACGCGTGGAAACCGCGACACGCCCGACCGCGGGGGTCGGTTGCGCCGGCAGGTTGAGGAACCCGGATTCATCCGGATTCAGCTTGTGCGGCGGGTGGTAGTTACGACTTCAAATGCTTCGGCAGCCGCACAACAGGTAAGTAAACAGAGCAGCATTTACTGAAAGAGAGTCAGGCGACATGGCGGGACAAAAAATCCGCATCCGGCTGAAGTCATACGACCACGAGGTCATTGACGTTTCAGCACGGAAGATCGTTGAGACGGTCACGCGCGCAGGCGCCACGGTAGTTGGCCCCGTGCCGCTGCCGACGGAGAAGAACGTTTACTGCGTAATCCGCTCTCCGCACAAGTACAAAGACAGCCGCGAGCACTTTGAAATGCGCACGCACAAGCGTCTTATCGACATCATTGATCCCACGCCCAAGGCTGTTGATTCGCTCATGCGTCTCGACCTGCCGGCCGACGTGAACATCGAAATCAAGCTGTAGGGAGGTGCTGAGAGACTATGACCGCAACCCGTAACGTAAAGGGCCTGCTGGGCACGAAGCTCGGCATGACCCAGGTCTGGGACGAGAACAACAAGCTCATCCCCGTCACTGTGGTCCAGGCTGACTCGAACGTCATCACGCAGCTGCGCAATGCAGACACTGATGGCTATGTCGCCGTTCAGATCGGCTACGGCCAGATCGATCCCCGCAAGGTTACCAAGCCGCTGGCTGGTCACTTTGAAAAGGCAGGCGTCACGCCTCGCCGCCACGTCGTAGAACTGCGCACTGCAGATGCTGACTCTTACGAGCTGGGCCAGGAGCTTTCTGTCGAGCTCTTCGAAGCCGGCCAGAAGATCGACGTCGTTGGCACCACCAAGGGTAAGGGCTTCGCCGGTGTTATGAAGCGTCACGGCTTCCACGGCGTTGGAGCTTCCCACGGTGCCCACAAGAACCACCGTAAGCCCGGTTCAATCGGTGGCGCATCCACCCCGAGCCGCGTCTTCAAGGGCATGAAAATGGCCGGCCGCATGGGCGCCGTTCGTCACACCACGCTGAACCTCACGGTCCACGCGGTTGACGTCGAGAAGTCGCTGCTCCTGATCAAGGGCGCCGTCCCCGGCGCCCGCGGCCAGGTCGTACTCGTACGCACCGCCGTGAAGGGAGCCTAGTTCAATGACTAGCACTGTCAAGGTTGACCTGCCTGCAGAGATCTTCGACGTACAGACCAACGTGCCGCTGCTGCACCAGGTCGTCGTTGCACAGCTCGCTGCTGCTCGCCAGGGTACCCACAAGACCAAGACCCGCGCCGAGGTTTCCGGTGCAGGTCGCAAGCCGTTCAAGCAGAAGGGCACCGGCCGCGCCCGTCAGGGTTCAATCCGTGCTCCTCACATGACCGGTGGTGGCGTTGTCCACGGCCCCACGCCGCGTGACTACAGCCAGCGCACCCCCAAGAAGATGATTGCTGCTGCACTGCGCGGCGCTCTCTCTGACCGCGCCCGTAACGGCCGCATCCACGTTGTCTCTGAACTGGTTGCCGGCACCAAGCCGTCCTCCAGCGCTGCACTGGCAACTCTGCGAGGTGTCTCCGAGCGCAAGAACCTGCTCGTCGTCATCGAGCGCGCCAACGATGTTGCCGCACTCTCCGTGCGCAACCTCACGGATGTTCACGTTCTGTACGCAGACCAGCTGAACACCTACGACGTTCTCGTTTCCGATGACGTTGTCTTCACCAAGGCTGCCTACGAAGCATTCGTTGCTGACCGGGCAGTGGCAAAGAACCAGGAGGATGCCAAGTGAGTGCAGCAACCCTCAAGGACCCGCGCGACGTCGTGCTTGCACCCGTCGTCTCGGAAAAGAGCTACGGCCTGATCGATGAGGGCAAGTACACCTTCCTGGTGGACCCCCGCTCGAACAAGACCGAGATCAAGCTGGCCGTGGAGAAAATCTTCTCCGTCAAGGTCGACTCGATCAACACCATCAACCGTGCCGGTAAGCGCAAGCGCACCAAATTCGGATGGGGTACCCGCAAGAACACCAAGCGTGCAATTGTGAGCCTCAAAGAAGGCACTATCGACATCTTCGGCGGTCCGCTCTCGTAGCGGAGACCACTTTAACGAGGAAATAAATTATGGGAATCCGTAAATATAAGCCGACTACCCCGGGCCGTCGCGGCTCGAGCGTAGCGGACTTCACTGAAATCACGCGGTCGACGCCGGAAAAGTCGTTGGTTCGTCCCCTCCCGAAAAAGGGTGGGCGTAACAACACCGGTAAGATCACGACCCGTCACAAGGGTGGTGGCCACAAGCGCCAGTACCGTCTGATCGACTTCCGTCGCCACGACAAGGACGGCGTCAACGCCCGCGTTGCCGAAATCGAGTACGATCCGAACCGCACGGCTCGCATCGCCCTTCTGCACTACGTTGATGGCACCAAGCGTTACATCATCGCCCCGAACAAGCTGGGCCAGGGTGACATCGTGGAAGCAGGTGCCGACGCTGACATCAAGCCCGGTAACAACCTGCCGCTGCGCAACATCCCGGTCGGTACCGTAATCCACGCAGTTGAACTGCGCCCGGGTGGCGGCGCCAAGATGGGCCGCTCCGCCGGCGCATCGATCCAGCTCGTTGCAAAGGAAGGCCGTTTCGCCCAGCTGCGTCTGCCTTCCGGCGAAATCCGCAACGTTGACGTGCGCTGCCGCGCAACGATCGGCGAGGTCGGCAACGCCGAGCAGTCGAACATCAACTGGGGTAAGGCCGGCCGTATGCGGTGGAAGGGCGTTCGCCCGACCGTCCGTGGTGTCGCCATGAACCCGGTCGACCACCCCCACGGTGGTGGCGAGGGTAAGACGTCGGGTGGACGTCACCCCGTCAACCCGAACGGTAAGCGCGAAGGCCGCACCCGCCGTCCCAACAAAGAGAGCGACAAGCTTATTGTTCGTCGCCGTCGTACTGGCAAGAACAAGCGATAGGAGCCTGGACACATGCCACGCAGCCTGAAAAAAGGTCCTTTCGTTGACCAGCACCTCTTTGTAAAGGTAGCCAGGGAAAACGAAAAGGGCACCAAGAACGTCATCAAGACCTGGTCCCGCCGTTCGATGATCGTCCCCGACATGCTCGGCCACACGATTGCCGTACACGACGGACGCAAGCACATCCCCGTGTTTGTCACTGAGTCGATGGTCGGGCACAAGCTCGGCGAATTCGCTCCCACGCGGACATTCCGCGGCCATGTCAAGGACGACCGTAAGGGCAAGCGCCGCTAGGCGCCTGCACTTACGTCAAAGACGAGAGAAGGAAAGCAATGGAAGCCAAGGCAATTGCGCGTCACATCCGCGTAACGCCTATGAAGGCCCGGCGCGTCGTCAACCTTGTTCGTGGTAAGCAAGCGAATGAGGCTCTGGCAATTCTGAAGTTTGCCCCGCAGGCAGCTTCGGAGCCGGTATTCAAGGTAGTTCAGTCGGCAATCTCCAACGCCCGGGTCCTCGCGGACCGCGACGGCGTGGCGTTTGACGAAGGTGACCTCATCATCAGCGAAATGTATGTTGATGAAGGCCCGACCATGAAGCGGTTCCAGCCGCGAGCCCAGGGTCGTGCATTTCAGATCAAGAAGCGCACGAGCCACATCACCGTGGTAGTTGCTACCCCGGAGAAAGAGGAGGCTCGCTAAGTGGGACAGAAAGTTAACCCGCACGGGTTCCGACTCGGCATCACCACCGATCACGTATCGCACTGGTTTGCTGACAGCACCAAGGCCGGCCAGCGGTACAAGGACTTCGTCCGCGAAGACATCCGCATCCGCCAGCTCATGTCCACGGGCATGGAGCGCGCCGGCATCGCCAAGGTTGAAATCGAGCGCACCCGCGACCGCGTCCGTGTGGATATCCACACGGCACGTCCGGGCATCGTTATCGGCCGCCGCGGCGCAGAAGCAGACCGCATCCGCGGCGAGCTCGAGAAGCTCACCGGCAAGCAGGTTCAGCTGAACATCCTCGAGGTCAAGAACCCCGAGATGGAAGCACAGCTTGTTGCCCAGGGCGTTGCTGAGCAGCTGACTTCCCGCGTGGCGTTCCGCCGTGCGATGAAGAAGGCCATGCAGTCCGCGCAGCGTGCAGGTGCCAAGGGCATCCGTATTGCTTGCTCGGGTCGACTGGGCGGCGCAGAAATGTCCCGCTCGGAGTTCTACCGTGAAGGCCGTGTGCCCCTGCACACCCTCCGCGCGAACATCGACTACGGCTTCTACGAGGCCAAGACCACCTTCGGCCGCATCGGCGTGAAGGTCTGGATCTACAAGGGTGACGTCACCGCCAAGGAACTGGCTCAGCAGGCAGCTGCTGCTCCGTCCCGTGGCCGTGGTGCCAGCGACCGCCCGGGCCGCCCGGGTGGCGCTGACCGTGGTGACCGTCGTCGTCGTAACGACCGCCCGGCCGAAGCAGCTCCTGCTGCCGAAGCTCCGGCGGCTGATGCAGCTTCTGCCGCACCGGCACAGGCAGCAGAAGGAGGACAGGCTTAAATGCTTATCCCACGTCGAGTCAAGCACCGTAAGCAGCACCACCCGGGTCGTTCCGGCGCTGCTACGGGCGGCACCAAGGTCTCCTTCGGTGAATGGGGTATCCAGGCTCTGAGCCCGGCATACGTCACCAACCGTCAGATCGAATCTGCCCGTATCGCGATGACCCGCCACATCAAGCGTGGCGGCAAGGTCTGGATCAACATCTACCCGGACCGTCCGCTGACGAAGAAGCCTGCCGAAACCCGCATGGGTTCCGGTAAGGGTTCTCCGGAATGGTGGGTCTCAAACGTCAAGCCGGGCCGGGTTCTCTTTGAGATCTCCGGCGTCGAGGAATCGGTTGCCCGCGAGGCACTGCGCCTGGCGATCCACAAGCTCCCGTTGAAGGCACGCATTCTGCGTCGCGAAGGTGGTGAATAGAAATGTCAGTAGGATCCAAGGAACTTGCATCCGCACAGCTGGACGGTTTCGACAACGAGCGACTCGTTGAAGAACTCCGTAAGGCCAAGGAAGAGCTGTTCAACCTGCGTTTCCAGTCCGCCACCGGCCAGCTGGAGAACCACGGTCGGCTGCGCGCGGTAAAGAAAGACATCGCACGCATCTACACCGTTCTCCGTGAGCGCGAGCTGGGCATTCGTGCCGAGGTTGCCGCACCGGTTGTGGAAGCCAAGGAAGAAAAGAAGTCCAAGAAGGCTGCAACCAAGAAGGCTGACAAGGCTGAAACGGTTGAGACCGAGGAGGACGCCAAGTGAGTGAAAAGGACGAGAACGTGACGGAAACTGTTTCCGGCGCAGCTACGGCTGACGAGCGCGGTTACCGTAAGACGAAGCGCGGCTATGTGGTCTCGGACAAGATGGAAAAGACCATTGTTGTCCAGGTCGAGGACCGTGTGAAGCACGCCCTCTATGGCAAGGTCCTTCGCCGCAACACGAAGATCAAGGCTCACGACGAAGAGAACAGCGCCGGCATCGGCGACCTCGTTCTCCTCGCCGAGACCCGCCCGCTCTCCGCTACCAAGCGGTGGCGTCTGGTGGAGATCCTCGAGAAGGCTAAGTAACACCCGCAGCTTCCCTGTACAGGGGATCTGTTGAGAAACCCCCGTTCCCCTTTGGGAGCGGGGGTTTCTCCATTCTCCGGGTGGTGCCAGGGGGGCCAGCGCGTCACGTGCTGCAGGTTTTCAGCCGCCGTACGACGCCGGCGGGCCGGGTTTCCGGGGGAGCGCGGGGGCCGGCGGGCCAAGAGTGTGCCGTGCGCGACGCCGTCGTCTGTGGTATTGGCCGATTCTGGCTGAGGCCCAAAGCGTGCTAAGATTTTGAGTTTGTATGGCGCTATCTTTGCGCCGTCAGTAAACCTCGTAAACAATCGTGCCACGGCATAGTGCCCCCTCGCGCCCCGACCCGTCGGGAAATTCGTCTGGGAAGCAAATGTTTTTGGCACGGGAGTTTAGGCCTGGTCTGGCAAAATCCAGGCAGGTCAAGAGACACCCCGATCAACCGTTCCGCAAGGCTCATTCCGTAGGAAGATTTTCGGTCTGAGAACCAGCGCGACGCAAGGAGTAAATAGTGATTCAGCAGGAGTCGCGACTCAAGGTCGCCGACAACACGGGTGCTAAGGAAATCCTTACCATTCGCGTTCTCGGTGGATCTGGCCGTCGCTACGCAGGCATTGGCGACGTCATCGTCGCTACCGTCAAGGACGCAATTCCGGGCGGCAACGTAAAGAAGGGCGACGTCGTCAAGGCTGTCATCGTCCGTACCAAGAAGGAACGCCGCCGTGCGGATGGTTCCTACATCAAGTTTGACGAGAACGCAGCTGTGATCCTGAAGGCTGACGGTGACCCCCGCGGTACCCGTATCTTCGGACCGGTTGGTCGTGAACTTCGCGATAAGAAGTTCATGAAGATCGTTTCTCTGGCTCCGGAGGTGCTTTAGTCCATGGCTAAGATCAAAAAGGGTGACCTGGTTCAGGTCATCACTGGCGCCAAGGCTGAGCGCGGCGGCGACAAGGGCAAGCAGGGCAAGGTCCTGCGTGTTTTCCCCGAGACCAACCGCGTGCTGGTCGAAGGAATTAACCGCGTAACCAAGCACACCAAGGTCGGTCAGTCGCAGCGCGGCACCAAGACCGGTGGCATTGAAGTCGTCGAGGCTACGATCCACATCTCCAACGTGGCTCYGGTTGACCCGTCCACCAAGAAGCCCACCCGCGTCGGTTTCCGCACCGAGACCGTTGAGCGCGATGGCGTGAAGCGCGAAGTGCGTGTCCGCGTGGCCAAGAGCTCAGGGAAGGACATCTAATGACTGAGACTCTCGAGACTCCGGCAAGCAAGATCGTTCCTCGTCTGAAGACCAAGTACGCGGATTCCATCAAGAGCACGCTCGTTGAGGAATTCAAGTACGAGAACGTCAACCAGGTTCCCCGTCTGGTCAAGGTCGTTGTGAACATGGGTGTTGGAGATGCCGCCAAGGACTCCAAGTTGATCGACGGCGCTGTCCGCGATCTGACCCTGATCACCGGCCAGAAGCCGCAGGTAACCAAGGCCCGCAAGTCGATCGCACAGTTCAAGCTGCGCGAAGGCATGCCGATCGGTGCACACGCAACTCTGCGTGGGGACCGCATGTGGGAATTCCTGGACCGTCTGGTCACGCTGGCTCTGCCGCGTATCCGCGACTTCCGGGGCCTCAGCGGCAAGCAGTTCGACGGCAACGGCAACTACACCTTCGGTCTGACCGAGCAGGTTATGTTCCACGAGATCGACCAGGATTCCATTGACCGCGTTCGCGGCATGGACATCACCGTCGTGACCACTGCCAAGACCGATGACGAAGGCCGCGCGCTGCTCAAGGCGCTTGGCTTCCCGTTCAAGACCGAAGATTAATCTAGCTACGTAAAAGGTCCGTCCGTGCCGGTTCCGAACTTCGTTCGGAAAGACTGCACGGCGGAAACCGTTATGAGGAAGGGCATGAGCCCACCATGACAATGACAGATCCCGTCGCAGACATGCTTACGCGTCTGCGCAACGCAAACTCGGCATACCACGATTCCGTGTCTATGCCGTACAGCAAGCTCAAGGCACGCGTTGCCGACATCCTGAAGGCCGAAGGTTACATCGCCTCCTGGAAAGAAGAAGACGCTGAGGTTGGCAAGAAGCTGACCCTCGAGCTCAAGTTCGGTCCGAACCGCGAGCGTTCCATCGCTGGCGTTCGTCGTATTTCCAAGCCGGGACTGCGCGTTTACGCAAAGTCCACCAACCTGCCGCACGTGCTCGGTGGCCTGGGTGTCGCAATCCTGTCCACCTCTTCCGGCCTCTTGACTGACAAGCAGGCCGGCAAGAAGGGCGTGGGCGGCGAAGTCCTCGCTTACGTCTGGTAACGGGAAAGGAAGAGAATAATGTCACGTATTGGACGTCTCCCCATCACCGTTCCTGCCGGCGTTGAGGTCAAGGTTGACGGCTCTGTCGTCAACGTCAAGGGTTCCAAAGGCGAGCTGAGCCACACTGTGCCCAGCCCGATCGAGGTTTCCCTGGAAGATGGCACCCTGACTGTCGCCCGCCCGAACGACGAGCGCGCCTCACGTTCGCTGCACGGCCTGACCCGCACCCTGATCGCCAACATGATCCAGGGTGTCACCGCAGGCTACGAGAAGAAGCTTGAAATCGTCGGTACCGGTTACCGCGTTCAGGCAAAGGGTGCTGACCTGGAGTTCGCTCTGGGCTACAGCCACCCGGTTAACATCACGGCACCGAACGGCATCACCTTTGCAGTAGAGACCCCGACCAAGCTCTCTGTTTCAGGTATCTCCAAGCAGCAGGTCGGCGAGGTTGCTGCCAACATTCGCAAGCTGCGGAAGCCGGACCCCTACAAGGGCAAGGGCATCCGTTACGCAGGCGAAGTCATCCGCCGCAAGGTCGGAAAGGCTGGTAAGTAACCATGGCGATCGCAATTAACAAGAAGCGTACGAACAAGAGCAAGTCTGCCCAGCGCAGCCGCCGCCAGCTTCGTATCCGCAAGCGCATCTCCGGCACGGCTGTACGTCCGCGTATGGTCGTCAACCGTTCCGCACGCCACGTATTCGTCCAGGTTGTCGATGACACCAAGGGCCTGACCGTAGCGAGCGGCTCCACTTTGGAAGCCGACCTTCGTGCATTCGACGGTGACAAGACTGCCAAGGCCAAGCGCGTTGGCGAGCTCGTCGCCGAGCGTGCCAAGGCTGCCGGTATCGAAGCAGTTGTCTTCGACCGCGGTGGTAACAAGTACCACGGCCGGATCGCCGCCGTCGCTGACGGCGCACGTGAAGGTGGGCTGGCACTGTGACCGAAAATAACGAAAAGGACATTCAGGTGACTGAAGCTGTAGCTGCTCCGGCAACTGAGACCGCTGCGCCTGCTACCACTGATGACCGCCGTGGTGGCGCTCGTCGTGGCGAGCGTGGCGACCGCGGCCAGGGCCGTGGCGACCGTGGTGGCCGTGGTGGCCGCGATGGTGGCCGCGAAGCCGAAAAGAGCCAGTTCGTAGAGCGCGTCGTAACCATCAACCGTGTTTCCAAGGTCGTCAAGGGTGGTCGTCGCTTCAGCTTCACCGCCCTCGTCGTCGTCGGTGACGGCAACGGTATGGTCGGCGTCGGCTACGGCAAGGCTAAGGAAGTTCCTGCCGCCATCGCGAAGGGCGTTGAAGAGGCCAAGAAGTCCTTCTTCCGCGTTCCCCGCATCGGCAGCACCATCCCGCACCGTGTTCAGGGTGAAGCCGCCGCAGGCGTCGTTATGCTGCGTCCGGCTTCCGCCGGTACCGGTGTTATCGCCGGCGGTCCGGTCCGTGCAGTACTGGAGTGCGTGGGCATCCACGACATCCTCTCCAAGTCGCTCGGTTCCTCCAACGCCATCAACATCGTGCACGCGACCGTTGACGCGCTGAAGCGCCTCGAAGAGCCGGCAGCAGTGGCAGCACGCCGCGGCCTCCCGCTCGACGAGATCGCCCCGCCGGCAATGGTGAAGGCGCTCCTGAACCAGAAGGCAGGTGTCTGAGTCATGGCTAAGAACGTGCTTGTCTCCGACGCAAAGTTGGAGATCACTCAGATTAAGTCCGCCATTGGCGGCAAGCAGAACCAGCGCGACACCCTGCGGTCCCTCGGCCTGAAGCGGATCGGACACACCGTTGTCCGCACCGCCGACGCCGTGACTGTCGGCATGGTCAACACGGTTCCGCACCTGATAAAGGTAGAGGAGGCGAAGTAAATGGCAGAGAAGAACACCGCCGAAAAGGCACAGGGCGCCACTGCTGAGAAGCAGAACGCACTGAAGGTTCACCACCTGCGTCCCGCCCCGGGTGCCAAGACCGCCAAGACCCGTGTTGGTCGTGGTGAAGGTTCCAAGGGTAAGACCGCCGGTCGCGGTACCAAGGGTACGAAGGCCCGCTACCAGATCAAGGCTGGCTTTGCCGGCGGCCAGCTGCCGCTGCACATGCGCCTCCCGAAGCTGCGCGGCTTCAAGAACCCGTTCCGGGTTGAGTTCCAGGTTGTAAACCTGGACAAGCTCAACGAGCTGTTCCCGGAAGGTGGCGACGTCACCGTGGAGAACCTGGTCGAAAAGGGTGCCGTTCGCAAGAACCAGCCCGTCAAGGTGCTGGGCACCGGCGACATCACCGTCAAGGTGAATGTCACCGCGCACGCATTCTCGGCCAGCGCCGCAGAAAAGATTGAAGCAGCAGGCGGCAGCACCACCGCCCTCTAACGAGGCGGCGGGGCAGTTGCCCGTTGTGGAAAACTCCCGGTACCAGGGGCTCAGGCCCTTGGTGCCGGGAGTTTTTCTGTTTTTCCCGGCCCTGCGATTGTTCGCAGGGCGCGAACACCCGTTAGACTCGGTTGTTGGGTTTATTTGACCTATCTCACATGACTTTACTTATTCATCAGGAGGACGCTTGCTTAGCGCATTTGGCCGGGCCTTTCGCACGCCTGATCTGCGACGCAAGTTGTTGTTCACGCTGGGAATCATCACAATCTTCCGCTTGGGTGCCTTCATCCCCTCGCCTGGTGTGAACTACCAGAATGTCCAGCAATGCTTGCAGACCGGTCAGACCTCGGGCGGTATCTACCAGCTCGTCAACCTGTTCAGCGGCGGTGCGTTGCTGCAGGTGTCCGTCTTCGCCCTCGGCATCATGCCGTACATCACGGCCAGCATCATCGTCCAGCTGCTCCGGGTGGTCATTCCCCGGTTCCAGGAGCTCTACGAGGAGGGCGCCTCGGGCCAGTCGAAGCTGACGCAGTACACGCGTTACCTCACCATCGCTCTGGGTCTGCTGAACGCCACGACGCTGGTGTCGCTGGCGCGCTCCGGCCAGCTGCTGCCTAATTGCCAGCTGCCGATCATCCCGGACGACAGCATCGTCACCACGATCCTCATCATCATCACGCTGACGGCCGGCACCGGCCTCATCATGTGGATGGGCGAGCTCGTGACCGAAAAGGGTGTCGGCAACGGCATGTCGCTGCTCATCTTCACGTCCATCGTTTCCAGCTTCCCCGGCTCGCTTGGTGCCATCTGGACCTCGCAGGGCCCGGGAACGTTCTTTATGGTCCTGGTCATCGGCCTGCTGACCGTGGCCGCGGTGGTCTTCGTGGAGCAGTCGCAGCGCCGCATCCCGGTGCAGTACGCAAAGCGGATGATTGGCCGCCGCACTGTGGGCGGCACCAGCACCTACATCCCGATCAAGGTGAACATGGCCGGCGTCGTGCCCGTCATCTTCGCCTCCTCGATGCTGTACCTGCCGGGCCTGATTTCCCAGTTCAACCAGCCCAAGCCCGGCGAGCCCGTAGCGCCGTGGGTTGAGTGGATTAACAACAACCTCACCCGCGGTGACCACCCGATCTACATGGCCCTCTACTTCGCCATGATTGTGTTCTTCACGTACTTCTATGTTGCGATCACTTTCAACCCTGAAGAAGTTTCTGACAACATGAAGAAGTACGGCGGCTTCATTCCGGGTATCCGTGCCGGCAAGCCGACGGCGGACTACCTGCAGTATGTGCTTTCCAGGATCACCCTCCCCGGTGCCATTTACCTGGGATTCGTGGCACTGATTCCGCTCGTTGCCCTGGTCCTGATCAACGCCAACCAGAACTTCCCGTTCGGCGGCACCTCGATCCTGATCATGGTCGGCGTCGGTTTGGAGACCGTCAAGCAGATTGATGCGCAGCTACAGCAGCGTCACTACGAAGGGCTTTTGCGATGACGAGAATGTTGATTATCGGACCTCCCGGCTCCGGCAAGGGAACACAGGCGGAACGTATTTCGGAGCGCCTCGGCGTCGTCGCGATTTCCACCGGCGACATCTTCCGCGCCAACGTCAAAGGTGAGACTCCGCTTGGCATCGAAGCCAAGAAATACATGGATGCCGGCGACTTCGTCCCGGACAGCGTGACCAACAAGATGGTCCGCGACCGCCTCAGCGAGGACGACGTCGAGAACGGCTTCCTGCTGGACGGCTACCCGCGCACCACCGCGCAGGTGGACTACCTCGACGGGATCCTTGCAGACGGCGAACAGAAGCTCGACGTCGTCCTGCAGCTCACGGCCGACGACGAGGAACTTGTCACCCGCCTGCTGGGCCGGGCCAAGGAAACCGGACGCACCGACGACAACGAAGCCGTCATCCGGCACCGCCTTGACCTGTACCACGGCCAGACGGAGGCCGTTGTCGCCAAGTATGCCGACCGCGGCATCCTGACCCGTGTAGACGGCATCGGCGGCATCGACGAGGTCACTGACCGCGTTATGCAGGCCATCAAAGAGGCCCAGTCGGCCTGATCGGCCACGGACCTTGAGGCCCCTCCCGGAACACCGGGAGGGGCCTCAGCCATTTGGCCGACCGCTCCAGAGCGGCACGGCCCCATCGAAAGGAAATTGCGGATGGCATTCGGCCAGCCACGCATCGAGTACAAGACCAACGCCCAGATGCGCGCCATGCACGGGGCCGGGCTCGTCCTGAGCCGCGCCCTGGACGCCGCTGTTGCGGCCGCCGCTCCGGGGAAAACCACCCAAGACCTCGACGCCGTGTTCGCGGCGGTGCTCAAGGATGCCGGCGCGACATCAAATTTCCTTGGCTACCACGGGTTCCCCGCCACGATCTGCACCTCGGTCAACGAGGAAGTCGTGCACGGTATCCCCGGCGGCCGCGTCCTGCAGGACGGGGACATCCTCTCGATCGACGGCGGCGCGATCCTCGACGGCTGGCACTCCGACTCGGCCCGCACCGTGATCGTCGGCACCTCGGACCCCGAGGACCAGCGGCTCTCCGATGTCACCGAAGCCGCGATGTGGCACGGGATTGCGGCGCTGGCCACTGGAAAGTTCGTCGGCGACGTCGGCAACGCGGTGGACGACTACGTCTCCTCCGTGCCCGGCAAGGCGCTGGGCATCCTCGAGGACTACGTGGGCCACGGCATCGGCTCGGAGATGCACATGGCCCCGGATGTACCGAACTACCGCACCAACCACCGCGGGCCCAAAATCCGCCCGGGACTGTGCCTGGCCATCGAACCGATGCTGGTCCGCGGAAGCATCGACACCGCCGTGCTGGAGGACGACTGGACCGTGGTGACCACCGACGGCAAACGGTCCTGCCAGTGGGAGCATTCCGTGGCGGTCCACGAGAAGGGCATCTGGGTGCTCTCCGCGCCGGACGGGGGAGCCGCGAAACTGGCCCCGCTCGGCGTCGTTCCCGTCCCGATTCCCTAGGCGCTGGACCCCGGCACGCGGCGCCGGCGTCACGGGCCATCGCGTGCCATCGCCCGTGACACAACAAATCCCTGGCGACGCCGTAATACGGCAGCGCCAGGGATTCGTCGTAGCGGGAGAACTTACCCGCGTCGTCAGCTCTTGAGCTTCGGCTTCACGTCCTTGGTGTAGATGCCTTCCAGAGTGGCCTTCAGTGCGGTCATGGTGGCCTTGACGTCGCCCTGCTGGGTGAGGATTGCCGCGGCAGCCTTGGCCATCTCCTGGTCCGCGCCCGGCAGGAACACGCGGGCGTTGTCCTGGACGCGGGTGACGGCGAGCTGGTCCATGGCGGTCTTGATCTGCGGCGTCTTGGCCAGCACGGCAGTCATGTCGGCGGAAGTGCGGGTCGGCATGTAGCCCGTGGCCGCGGAGAA
The DNA here is from genome assembly GCF_052113365.1 of Arthrobacter sp. YAF17. Taxonomy (NCBI): domain Bacteria; kingdom Bacillati; phylum Actinomycetota; class Actinomycetes; order Micrococcales; family Micrococcaceae; genus Arthrobacter; species Arthrobacter sp. YAF17. The sequence continues at coordinate 36,292 of NZ_JBFRDB010000002.1, forward strand.
CTGCGCCGTGTTTTCCGGCTCCGTCATGAACTTCAGGAAGGTGGCGGCGGCGAGCTGGACCTCTTTGCTGACCCCGCTGGGGATGCCCAGGCCGGCGCCGCCCGTGGGACACACCGGGCTTTCGCTCTTCGGTCCGCCCGGCAGGTACCCGACGCCCACGTTGAACTTCGCGGACTTCAGGACCCCCAGGAGGGAACCCGTGGAGGAAATCGTGGACGAGGTGATGCCCGCGGCGAAGTCGTCGGCGGCTTCCTTGGACGAGACCCCCGCCCACTTGTCCTTGAAGATGGAGTCCTGCGCCCACTGCAGGGCGGCGACGGACTCGGCGGAATCGCAGTTGAATGCCCACTCGTTGGACCAGCTGCCGCCCCAGCCCCACAGATTGTTCTGCAGGGTCCAGCCGGCGTAGCCGGCCAGGGCCGGGTAGATGTAGGCGTACTGCGCGCCGGAGCTGGCCTTGAGCTTGGGCGCCCACTCGCCGAACTCCTGCCAGGTCTTCGGGGCACGGTCCGGCAGCCCGGCGGCCTTGAAGTGGTCCTTGTTGTAGTAGAAAAGCGGGGTGGAACGGCCGTAGGGCAGTGCCCACTGCTTGTCCGCGTACTGGTAGTCGGCGACCAGGGACTTCTGGAAATCGTCCACCTTGATGTCCAACTGCTTGATCAGGCTGTTCAGCGGGATGATGTTGCCGTTCGTGTAGTAGCGGAACCACCACACGTCGGAGAGGACTACGAGACCCGGCAGGCCGGACTTTGCCGCTTGTGACGTCTGGAACTTCTGCGCGATCTCCTCGTAGTTGGCTCCGGCGGTCACGAGGTTGACCTTGATGTCCGGGAACTTCGCGTGGAACTTCTCGATGATGGCTTTTTCCACGTCCTGGGACTTGCCGGGGTGGCTGGTCCAGAAGTCGATCGACGCGGCCGGCTTGACGCCGCTGAAGTCGATATCGGCGGCACCTGTTGCCGCCGCAGTGCCGCCGGTGGACGGCCCGCCGCAGGCAGCCAGCGCCGCGGCACCTGCCCCGGCGCCGGCCAGTCCCAGGAAATTTCTGCGGTCAAGATTTAATGCCATGGTGGATCCTCTCGGTGGTGCGACTGGTTAGCTGTGAAGACTGGATTGCGGTGGGACTTGGGGGCTGCATCACCCGGTGACGCTGCCCTGGGTAAGGCCGGCCACGATGTAGCGCTGCAGCGCCGCGAAGACCAGCAGGATGGGCACGATCACGAGCACGGCTCCGGCCATCAGGATGCCCCAGCCGGAGCCGTTGCCTTCGGAGTTCTGCAGGAGCGTCAGGCCCACGGGCAGGGTCATGGTCTCGGGACGGTCCGTGATGATGAGCGGCCAGATGTAGTCGTTCCATTCGCTCACGACGACGACGAGCGCCACCGTTGCGATCGAGGGCCCGGAGACCGGGACCACGATCCGCCAGAGGCGGCGCCAGTGGCCGGCGCCGTCGATCTCGGCCGATTCCAGGATGGAGGAGGGCAGCGTCAGGAAATGCTGGCGTAGCAGGAACGTCCCGAACGCCGTGCCAAGGCCCGGGAGGATGATGCCCCACAAGGTGTTCTTGCCGCCCATCCCTGCGATCAGGATGTAGTTAGGCAGGATGGACACCTGCGGCGGGACCATCAGGGCCACGAGGATCAGCACGAAGATGACGTTCTTGTATGGGAACCGGACAAACACCAGCGCGTAGGCGGTCAGGATCGCCAGGAGGACCTTGATGGTGGCCCCCACGCTGGTGACGATCAGGCTGTTCACGAAGAACTGGGCGAACGGCACAGTGGTCATGGCGACGTTGTAGTTTTCGAAGTTCAGGCTCTCCGGCAGGATCTTCAGGTCCATGGTGATGATCTCGCCGGGCTGCTTGAACGAACTCAGCACCATCCACAGCAGCGGCAGGAACACCACCAGTGTGGCGAGGACCAAGGGAAGGTAGCCGCCGGCAATCGTCTGGACCAGGTTGGCGCGGGAGAACGGCCGGTGGCGCTGAACCGGGATCCCGGGATCGGCGTCGGCCGGTGAGGCGGGGCCGGCGTTGGCGGCGGGGTCAGGGCTGACGGGGGAGAGCAGGCTCACGAGTAGTGCACCTTCCGTTCGACGAACCGCAACTGCAGCACGGTGATGATGAGCAGGATGGCGAACAGAATCACGGAGATCGCGGCCGAGTAGCCGGCCCGGTTGAACGCCCCGAAGGCCTGGAGGTAGGCCTCGTAGATCAGCGTGCTGGTGCCGTTGCCCAGCGGGGTCATGATGCGGATCAGGTCGAAGGCCTGCAACGAGCTCAGCATGGTGGTGATGAGCAGGAAGAACGTGGTGGGGGAGAGCAGCGGCAGGGCCATGCTCATGAAGCGCCGGAAGCCGTTGGCTCCGTCCAGCGACGCGGCCTCCATGACATCCTGCGGGAGCGACTGCAGCCCCGCCAGGTAGACGACGGCGCAGTAGCCGAGGTTCTTCCACACGTAGACGATGATGACCATGACCAGGGACAGCTGCGGGTCATTGATCCACTGCGGACTCTGCTGGCCGATGCCCCGCAGCAGCCAGGCGAGCACCCCGTAGCCGGGATCGAAAATGAAGAGCCAGACGAGCCCGACGCCGACGCCGCTGAGCACGTACGGGGCGAAGACGGCTGAGCGCGCGAACGTTGTGCCGCGGATCCTGGAGTTCAGGGCCAGGGCCACCAGCAGGCCCAGGACCATGGAGCCGCCGACGGTGACGAGTGTGAAAACGGCAGTGGTTCCGAGGACCTTGGTGGCGTCCGAACTGGTGAAGAAGGTGACGTAGTTTTCGAAGCCCACCACCGTGGCATTGGCCGAGCCCAGGGTCCAGTCCAGGGTGGAGTAATAGATGTTGTTGAAGAGCGGGAGGTAGGTGAACACCGCAATCAGGAGCAGGTTGGGGAGCGCTAACGCCAGGAAAACGAAGAAGTCCCGGCGGGTTCGGGCGGACCAGCGGGCACGTGGCGCCGGGGCCGGTGTGGCCTCGACGACGGCGCGCGGCCGGTCGGTCAATTGTCGCGTCATTCAGGTCTCTAACGGTTCCGTGCCTGCCGGTGGCAGGCAGATGGGCGGGGATACCTAGCTATCACTTCACCACATGGCTGGTGGGCAGAATCCCGCACAAGACCCCATTAGAGCTTTGTTGTCCAAGGCTTCGTTGCCCGTTCACGCTGTGTTGCATGCAGTATTACATAACGCTTGTTTGGAGTCCGGACATCAGCGCGCGATTCGTCAAGTCGATGGAGGCGCGGCGGGAGGCAGGGGCCTTGCGCCGGAGCGCACAATAGAGCCATGACTGCGATTACGGACGTGCCGGGCCTGCGAGTGGGCCATGCCGGCAGGACAGGCGAAGGCTGGCTCAGCGGAGTGACGGTTGTGCTGCCTCCGCCGGGCACCGTTGGTTCCGTCGATGTCCGGGGCGGCGGGCCCGGGACGCATGAGACCGATGCCCTGGACCCGACGACGCTGACCCGGACCGTGGACTCCGTCGTGCTCACCGGGGGAAGCGCCTTCGGCCTCGCCGCGGCCCACGGCGCCCAGCGCTGGTGCGAGGAGAACGGACGCGGCTTCCCGGTCGCCGGCGGCGTGGTCCCGATCGTGCCGGCCGCGGCGATCTTCGACCTCGGCCGCGGAGGAGACTTCGCCGCCCGCCCGGACGCCGCCATGGGCTACGCGGCCACGAGGGACGCCGCCGCCCGTAAAGACGGCCACGACGTCGATCGCGGCAACATAGGAGCCGGCACAGGAGCCCTCATAGGCCGGGGACAGTTCAAGGGCGGACTAGGAACAGCCTCAATTACCTTAAACAACATCTCCGGCGAGGGCGCTGTTGTTGTAGGCGCCATCGCGGTAGTCAACGCGCTGGGACTACCGTTCGGCACATCGAGCCAGCGGACGGAACCCGGCAGCGTGCGTCTAAGTGGGGGCCACGACGGCGGGGTTCCCTCGCCGAGCTTGCGAGGCGGAGGGGCCGGTGGGGAGGAACGAGCGAGCACGCAGAGGGTTTCGGCTGCTGGCTCGGAAGGTGAGGCTGCAGTCGCAGACTACGAGGCTGGCTCGCCGCCCCTCAATACGACCCTCGTCGTCGTCGCCACCAATGCCATCCTGGACAAGGCCGAGTGCAAACGCACCGCCTCGGCCGCCCACGCAGGACTGGCCCGGGCGCTGGACCCCAGCCACACCCTGGCGGACGGCGACACGGTCTTTTGCCTCGCCACCGGCGCGCTCGCTCTGGAACGCGGCAGCGAGTCCGCCCGGCAGGTGAGCCTCATTACCCTGCAGAGTGCGGCAGCCGACGTCGTGCGCCTCGCGATCCTCGATGGGATCGCCCGCGCGGAGCCTGTGAGCACGCCGGCGGGCGAATTTGGTGCATACGGGCGCTGAATACGCTACGATTACTGGATTTAACATTCGGGCCGTAATGGCGTAGTGTTGTCTGTTGGTTGTCTGCCCTGTTGTGCCCTTTTGTGGCCGGGAGGCATCAGCCAATCAATCAAAAACGTCCGCGGTCATTTCCGGTGCAAGCCGGAGGGCGGCGGCAAACAACAGTTAGCGGAGGGTATGGCCAAGAAGGACGGGGTCATTGAGATCGAGGGCGTTGTGACTGAGGCGCTGCCCAACGCGATGTTTCGCGTTGAGCTCACCAACAAGCACATCGTTCTGGCGCACATCTCTGGAAAGATGCGCCAGCACTACATCAGGATCCTCCCTGAGGACCGGGTAGTGGTGGAGCTGAGCCCGTACGACCTGACACGTGGTCGTATCGTCTACCGCTACAAGTAAACACTGGGCGGCCAGAGCAACAGCCGAAGGCCGGTCCAGCTGACCACTGCAACACGCAAAGGAACGCCATGAAGGTCAAGCCGAGCGTCAAGCAGATCTGCGAAAAGTGCAAAGTGATCCGCCGTAATGGCCGGGTCATGGTGATCTGCGAGAACCCGCGCCACAAGCAGCGCCAGGGCTAATTTCCCTTTTCGGGAAATCCTGGGTTGCTAACCCACGCAAGTAAATAAAAGGCAGCACAAGCTGATCTGGGACATATGGGCCCGTACAGCTAACCCCCGGTCGGAGGCTGGGGCCGCACGGAACGTGCGGGTGTACTGCCTACGACCTCCGGTTTATACAAGGAGCACTGCCTCTATGGCTCGTCTCGCTGGCGTAGACATTCCCCGCGAAAAGCGGTTGGAAATTGCGCTTACTTACATCTACGGCGTGGGCAAGACCCGTGCACACGAAACCCTGGCTGCCACCGGCATCAGCGCGGACGTTCGGGTCAAGGACCTGTCCGACGCCGAGCTCGTCCAGCTGCGTGATTACATTGAAGGCAACTACAAGGTTGAGGGTGACCTTCGCCGCGAAGTAGCAGCAGATATCCGCCGCAAGGTTGAAATCGGCAGCTACGAAGGTATTCGCCACCGCAAGGGCCTGCCAGTGCGCGGACAGCGTACGAAGACGAACGCACGTACCCGCAAGGGTCCGAAGCGCACCGTCGCAGGCAAGAAGAAGACCCGCTAAACCCCTCGGGACTAGCTCGTCTTCCCCCAATAACTTTCTGTAGGAGAAATAATGCCCCCGAAGACTCGTGGCGCGGTTCGCAAGCCGCGTAAGAAGGACAAAAAGAATATCGCGCTGGGCCAGGCGCACATCAAGAGCACCTTTAACAACACCATCGTGTCCATCACGGACCCGAACGGTGCTGTCATCTCCTGGGCTTCGTCCGGTGAGGTTGGCTTCAAGGGCTCACGTAAGTCCACCCCGTTCGCAGCCCAGATGGCCGCCGAAGCCGCCGCAAAGCGTGCGCAGGAGCACGGTATGCGCAAGGTTGACGTATTCGTCAAGGGCCCGGGTTCGGGTCGCGAAACGGCTATCCGTTCACTGCAGGCCGCTGGCCTTGAGGTTGGATCCATCCAGGATGTAACCCCCAGCGCCCACAACGGCTGCCGTCCGCCGAAGCGCCGCCGCGTCTAAGGCTTTCCAACGCACCGGTGCTTGCCCGGACCTTCGCGGGTCCGGGCAAGCCCGGCCGCGTTAAGTCTCAGACCGATCTTTCCACCACCTGTGTTGCGTCATATAGCGGATGCTCGCCGAAAGGAAACCTAAGTGCTCATTGCACAGCGCCCCACCCTCTCCGAAGAGGTCGTCTCCGACAACCGCTCCCGTTTCATCATTGAACCGCTGGAGCCCGGTTTCGGTTACACCCTCGGAAACTCCCTCCGCCGTACCCTGCTCTCCTCCATCCCCGGTGCTTCTGTCACGAGCATCCGGATCGATGGTGTGCTGCACGAGTTCACCACGGTTCCGGGTGTCAAGGAAGATGTCACTGAGATCATCCTGAACATCAAGAACCTGTCGGTCTCCTCCGAGCACGACGAGCCGGTTGTTGCTTACCTGCGCAAGCAGGGCCCGGGAGTCGTCACCGCCGCGGACATCGCTCCGCCGGCCGGCGTCGAATTCCACAACCCGGATCTGCACATTGCCACGCTGAACTCGAAGGGCAAGTTCGAACTCGAACTGACCATCGAGCGCGGCCGCGGCTACGTTTCGGCAGCTCAGAACAAGTCCGGCGACTCCGAGATCGGCCGCATTCCGGTCGACTCGATCTACTCGCCGGTCCTGAAGGTTACTTTCCGCGTGGAAGCTACCCGTGTTGAGCAGCGCACTGACTTCGACAAGCTCATTGTCGACGTCGAGACCAAGCAGGCCATCGCCCCGCGCGATGCCGTTGCTTCGGCAGGTACCACCCTGGTGGAACTGTTCGGTCTGGCCCGCGAGCTGAACACCGCAGCTGAAGGTATCGAGATTGGCCCGTCGCCGACGGATGCTGCCCTGGCAGCTGACATGGCCCTGCCGATCGAGGATCTGGACCTCACCGTCCGTTCCTACAACTGCCTCAAGCGTGAGGGCATCCACACCGTGGGTGAACTCGTGGCCCGCTCCGAGGCCGACCTCATGGACATCCGTAACTTCGGTGCGAAGTCCATCGATGAGGTCAAGGCAAAGCTGGTTGAACTGGGCCTGTCCCTCAAGGACTCGCCTCCCGGTTTTGACCTCGCAGCACGCGCCGCAGCAATTGAAGAGGACGACGCCGCTTTCAGCGACGACGAGCTCTAAAAAACAGATCTTGGCCCGCGGGCTGATGCACCACGGTGTGCGCAGCCCAACGGCTTCCATATGAGGAGAAACTATTATGCCTACCCCCGCTAAGGGTCCGCGCCTCGGAGGCGGAGCGGCTCACGAGCGTCTTATGCTCGCGAACCTGTCTGCCGCACTGTTCGAGCACAAGCGGATCACCACCACGGTGACCAAGGCCAAGCGACTGAAGCCGTACGCCGAGCGCCTGGTGACTTTCGCCAAGCGTGGCGACCTGGCTTCCCGCCGCCGTGTACTCGGCTTGATCAGCGACAAGGGCATCGTCCACGAGCTGTTCACCGACATTGCACAGGCAGTGGAGAACCGCAACGGCGGCTACACCCGCATCACCAAGATCGGCAACCGCAAGGGCGACAACGCTCCCATGGCTGTCATCGAACTGGTTCTCGAGCCGGTTTCCGCCAAGCAGGCCGTCGTAGCCGAGGCTACGTCCGCCGCCAAGCGTGACGCCGACAAGAAGGACGCCCAGAAGGAAGAAGCCGCCCCGGTCGCCGAGACCGAAGCTGCCGAGACCGAAGAGGCTCCCGAAGCTGAAGCAGCTGAGAACGAGGCAGCAGCTACCGAAGAGGCTCCGGCCGCCGAGGAAGCAGACGCTAAGTCCGAGAAGGACGCGAAGTAATTCGCTGATTTCTTCGCATAGACTTAAGTCTATGAACGACCAGAAACCCGCGGCCCCCGTTAGAGGGGGCGGCGGGTTTTTGCGTATCCGGCTTGATCTTGCGTACGACGGCGGACCCTTCAACGGATGGGCCGTCCAGCCCGGCCGGCGCACGGTGCAGGGTGCGTTGGAAGAGGCCCTGGCGCTGCTCATCCGCCGGCCCATCCGGGTCACCGTGGCCGGAAGAACCGACGCCGGTGTGCACGCCCGCGGGCAGGTGGTCCACGTCGACCTCAGCGAGGCGGAGTGGCTGGGACTGAACCGCGGCGTGGAGCTGGATCCCGCGGTCGCGCTGCTGCGGCGCCTCCGCGGCGCCCTCAGCCGGGGGCTCGGCGACCTCACCGGGGCCATCGAGGTCCACCGCGTCTCGATCGCGTCTGAAGGCTTCGACGCCCGGTTCTCCGCGCTGTGGCGCCGCTACAGCTACCGGATTGCGGACGGCCAGGCCCGCTGGGACCCGCTGGGCCGCACGTCGACGCTGTGGCACAAGGAACAGCTGGACGTGGGGCTCCTCAACGAGGGCGCGTCGCAACTTCTGGGACTCCAGGATTTCCGCTCCTATTGCAAGCCGAGGGAAGGCGCCACGACCATCCGGGAGCTGCAGCGCTTCGAGTTTGCCCGCGGCGCCGACGGCGTTCTCGTGGCCACCGTCCAGGCCGATGCGTTCTGCCACAACATGGTCCGCTCGCTGGTCGGCTCGGCGCTGTATGTCGGTGCCGGCGTCGAGAAGCCGGCATGGCTGCACGAACGGCTGCTCGCCCGGCAGCGGGACGCGAAGTCCGTGCTGGCCGCCCCGCATCCGCTGGTGCTGGAGGAAGTGTCCTACCCAACGGCCGGCGGGCTGCTCGCCAGGGCCGAGCTGACGCGCGCACGCCGCCAGTAACCCGGTGGGCCGGAGTCCGGCTAATCAGCCGGGGCAGCCGCTTGGGCGGGAAGTTCCACGGTGAACGTGCTCCCGCAACCGGGACGCGATCTGCAGGAGATACTGCCGCCGTGCCGTTCCACGATCGCCTTGGTGATGGCCAGGCCAAGCCCGGCGCCCGGAATCGATCCCCCGCGCACGGCGGGGCTGCGGAAGAACCGGGTGAAGACCCGGTCGGCGTCGGCAGCTGTCATCCCCATTCCGTCATCCTCCACGTGCAGCAGCACCCGGTCCCGTTCGTTGCTGGCGGAAACGTGGACGTTGCCGCCGTCGGGGGAGTACTTGATGGCGTTGGAGACAAGGTTGTCGAGGGCCTGGCTGATCCGCAGCGGATCAACATGGGCCCAGAGCGGGGCCGGCAGCTCCATGGAAAGTGAGACCCGGGATGCGTGGGCGTGGGCCTGGGCCGAGCCGAGGCTGGCTTCGACGAGACTGGCCAGATCGGTCCGGCGCGGATGGACGTGCACCGTGGAGTTGGCGGACATCAGCAGGTCCGAGACGAGGGCAAGCAGCCGTTCGGCGTTGCGTTGCGCAACCTCGATCCGGCGCACGATGGTGGGGGAGAGCCCGGCAGAATCACCCAGAACCAGGTCGAGGTTGCCGATGATCGAGGTCAACGGGGTGCGGAACTCGTGCGAGACCGTGGAGACGACATCGTCCTTCGCGGCCAGGGCATCGACGAGCCCGGTGACCTCGTTAAAAACGACGACGGCGCCCCGGAAGCCGCCGTCGTCGTCCTGCAGGGGACGGGCGCCGGTGGACACGACGCGGCTGCCCGGGGTCTCGCCGAATCGCACAAGGTAGTCCGCAAAGGACTCTCCCGATGCGGCCCGCCGAAGAGGACGCCGTTCGAGGGGGAGCGGGGTTTCCTGGTCCTGCCCGGTCAGCAGCAACTGCGCCTCCTCCGTGGCCCCGGCAACGCCTGCGGGGGCCGCGGACTTTTCCAGGGCCGACTGCCAGCTGTTGGTCAGCAGCCGGCGGCCCGCGGCGTCGAGCGCAACGATGCCGACGTCGACGGTGTCCAGGATGGTGTTGAGGAGGCGCTCGCGTTCCCGGCTGTCCGCGAGCAGTGACTGCAGCTCCGCCTCTTTGGCACGGGTCCGGCGAAGTTCCAGGCGCAGCCGTATCCGTGCCAGGCTCAGAGCGAAGGACGCGGCAAGGGCCACAAGGGCAGCGAACACCACGGCAGCGGTCATACCCGGAGTGTCGAGGAGAGCCGGCCACCATACGGCGGCTGCCGGCACGGCAGCCGCCAGGACGAGCGTCAGTGAGAGGTGGCAGGCCACTACCCGCGCACGTCGGCCCACGGGTTTGTCGTACCTGCCCGCACTCCGGACCAGGCGCTGTTCACTCACTGAAGCCGCGCTCCTTCCTCACTGCTCCAGTTTTACACCAGTTGTCATACAAACTTGACACAAAGCTGGGTAATCTGGGTTCTGTTACTGCGCCGGAACCGGTTTTTTCCCCCAGCGTAGGTATTCTGACAATGCCGGTGGGGGCCGACGCGATCAGCACTGCCGGCGCGTCCGCGTTTGGAAGTGGAGCAGGACCAGATGTGAGGGGGGCCATGACTGACCTTGGAGTCGCGGTCGTCGTTGAGGACGACGCCGACGTACGCAACCTTGTCGAAGCCGTGCTGAGCCAGGCGGGTTTCGAAGTCCATTCGGCCGCAGACGGCCGAGAGGGGGTGGACGTCATCCGGCGCCTGGAAGCCGACGTGGTCACTCTGGACGTGGGGCTTCCGGACATCGACGGCTACGAAGTCCTTCGCCGGGTCCGGCAGTTCAGCGATGCCTATGTGGTCATGCTGACGGCCCGCACGGACGAACTGGACACGCTGACGGCACTGCACACCGGCGCCGACGACTTTATGATCAAGCCGTTCCGGCCGCGCGAACTCCGGGCCAGGGTGGCCGCCATGATGCGGCGGCCCCGGCAGGACTCCATCAGTGAAGCGCCCCAGCCGGAAGTTGCTGCTGCCCCGGCACCGCAGGATTCCGTCTTCCGCCATAACGGGCTGGATCTCAATCCGGACAGCCGTACGGTCACCGTCGACGGCGCAGCCGTCAGCCTGACCCGCAGCGAGTTCGATCTCTTGCATGCCCTGCTAAAGGGCGCTGGTGCCGTCCGGTCCAAGACTGACCTGGTCCGTGTGGTGCGGGGCGAGTATTACCGCGCGGATGCGTACATCGGTGAATCCGACGAACGGGCCGTCGAGGTGCATATCGGGAACCTGCGGCGGAAGCTGCGCGAGGATCCGCTGCATCCCCGCTGGCTTCAGACGGTCCGCGGTGTGGGGTATCGGCTCGTTCCAGAGCGGAACTAGCTCTCCCAGAGAATGTAGCTGTACTGCAGTTCATCTACGGTTTCGCTGCCGCTCTCAGCGATCTCCGCCAGGAGTGAGCCGGCGCGGGCCATGTCGCCGCCGCGCACCGCTTCCTCCAGGTCTCCAGCGAGCCCGGCGAGCTGGAGTCCGCCCACCATGGCCGAGGACGTCTTCAGGCTCAGTGCAGCCTCCAGCGAGCCTGCCTCGTCACGGCGGTCCAGCGCCGACGCCAGGCAGCTGTAGCGCTGGTCCCACATCTTGGCATAGTCCCTGGCGAACCCCTTGGCGACCGACGGGCTTTCCAGCTGGGCACCCAGGTCCTGGAGCGCCGCGGGATCTACCAGCGGCGCCACTTCAGGGGCAGCCGGGCCTGCTCCGCCGGGGAAGAGTCCGGGGGAGAATGCTGCACTGGCGTCGCCGTCGTCGGGGGCACTGAGAAAGGACATGCGACCACGCTACTGCCTGCCAGAACCCTGACCCCGCACTCCGGGTGATCCTGCGGAAACCTTGTGGCATTCCGGCGATGCAGGCAGCTACTGGCCGCTGAAGGTCTCGATCGCGTTGATGACGGCCGGTCCGAGAATGGCGATGAAGAGCACCGGGAAGATGAAGAAAAGCAAGGGGAACAGGATGGTGACCGGCAGCTTCATGGCCTGTTCCTCGGCCCGCTGCCGGCGCTTGACCCGCATGACTTTCGCCTGGATCCGGAGCACGCGGCTGATGGCAATGCCGTACGTGTCCGCCTGGACCACCGCCTGGACGAAGCTGCGCAGCTCCGGGATGTTGGTCCGTTCGGACAACGCGAGGTACGACTCGCGGCGGCTCCTGCCCACCTGCATGTCCTGGAGGGTCCGGACGAGCTCCTCGGCGAGGGGACCGTTGCCGTTCTCGCCGGCCCGGGCCATGGCTCCCTCGAAACCCAGTCCGGCCTCCACGGAGATGAGCATCTGGTCCAGGGTGTTGGCCAGCTCCAGTCGCATGATCTTTTGGCGCTCCTGGCCCTTGCTGTAGAGCAGGAGGTCGGGGATGAAGTAGCCCAGCAGTACTACAAAAACCCCCACCAGCTTGATGATCGGCGTCGGGCCGCTGGAACTGATGTAAAACCCGAGCAGGGCACCCAACAGCCCCAGCAGCGGCTTGGCCGCAAGGACCCGGCCCAGCGGCAGGGATGCCGGACGGCCGGCAAGAGACAGGAGCTTGTCGAGTTTTCGCACGTAGCCTGCGGGCGTCAGCCGGTAACCGATCCGTTCCAGCAGTTTGCTCTGGTTCTGCTCCGCAGGCCCGGCAGGGTCCGTGCCGGCCGCGAGCATCGTGCGGACAGCCCGCCGGGACGAACGGTCTACGGACAGCAGCGACCACACCAGATACCCCACCGGGGCGGAGACCAGCAGCACGGAAAGCAGCACCAGTGAGTTCACGCCCGCCTCAGAACTTCAGGTCGATGATCTTGCGCATCCACAAGCCGCCGATGGTCATCAGGATGACGGACGCGACGATCATGCCCCAGCCCAAGGGGTGGGTGAACATCACGTTCATGTAGCCAGGGTTGACCAGCATCAGCATGACAACGATGCCGATGGGCATGGCCATCAGGATGTACGCAGAGAACTTGCCCTCGGCGGCGAGGGCCTTGATGTGGCCCTTGATTTCGCTGCGCTCGCGGATGGTTTCGTTCACCTGGTCCAGGACCTCGGCGAGGTTTCCGCCGACTTCGCGGTTGATCTGGATGGCCTGGGCGATCCAGACGAAGTCCTCGTTCCGCATCCGTTCGGCCGTGTCGTTGAGGGAAGACTGGAGGTCACGTCCCAGGCTGGTTTCCGTGACCACCCGGCGCATCTCCTCCGACGTCGGAACCTGGGATTCGGTGGCGGCGGCATCAATGGCGCGCAGGATGCTGTGCCCGGCGCGCAGGCCGCCGGCCAGCAGCTGAAGCGTGTCGCCGAGCTGCTGGTCGAACGTGGTCCGGCGTTTGCCGGCCAGGAAACCGAGCACGAGGTGCCCCGCCAGCGGGGACAACAGGACGAAGAGAATAGCCAGCAGCGGGCCGGCCACAACCAGGCCTGCCACCGCTCCCACCAGGGCCCCGGCCAGCACCAGGACGAAGAAGTCGCCCTGGCTCAGCCGCAGGCCGGCGTTTTCCAGCGCTTCCCGGTTGAACAACCGGACCTTGCGTTGCGAGAAGAATCCGTCGACCAGGTGCACGGCCGAGCCGGCGAACCGGGTGAGCTGGGAGTCGGGCCGGTCCTGGACGGGCCGCCGGCGGTCCAGCGGCACGCTGTCCCCGCCCGTGGCGAGCAGCACGTAGCCGAGCAGCAGCGCCGCCGTGAACAGCAGCCCGACGCCGACAGGCAATAAAGTCATGGCCGGTCACACCCTTCCGGCGGCGGTCAGCGGGGCCGCAAAGACTCCGGGGGAGACATAGATGCCCAGATCCTCGAACCGGTCAATGAAGCGGGGACGGATTCCGGTGGGCACCGGTTTGCCCAAGAAACGGCCGTGGGCGTCGACGCCGGCCGAATAGTCGAAGACGAACGCGTCCTGCAGCGTGACAATGTCACCTTCCATACCCTGGACTTCAGTGACGTGGGTGATCCGGCGGGTGCCGTCGCGGAGGCGTGAGATCTGGACAATCAGGTTGACGGCCGAGGCGATCTGTTCCCGGATCGCCCGCAGTGGCAGGTCCATGCCGGCCATCAGCACGAGGGTTTCCAGACGTGCGACGGCGTCGCGGGGCGAGTTTGAGTGGACCGTGGAAAGGGACCCGTCGTGGCCGGTGTTCATGGCCTGGAGCATGTCCAGCGATTCACCGCCGCGGACCTCGCCCACCACAATCCGGTCCGGCCGCATACGCAACGAGTTGCGCAGCAGTTCCCGGATGGTCACTTCGCCCTTGCCTTCTGTGTTGGGTGGGCGGCTTTCGAGCCGGACCACGTGGCGCTGCTGGATCTGCAGTTCCACGGCGTCCTCGATGGTCACGATCCGCTCGTCGTCGGGCAGGAAGGAGGAAAGCACGTTGAGCAGCGTCGTTTTGCCCGTGCCGGTGCCGCCGGAGACGATGATGTTCAGTTTCGCTTTCACGCAGGCGTTCAAGAGTTCGGCCATTTCCGGCGTCAGCGTGCCGAACTCGATGAGGTTCCGGACGGTCAGCGGCACTTTGCTGAATTTTCGGATGGTCAGTGAGGAACCGCCCACTGCGAGCGGGGGGATGACGGCGTTGACGCGGGAACCGTCCTCGAGGCGGGCGTCCACCAGAGGGGAGGACTCGTCGATGCGGCGGCCCACCTTGGAGACGATCCGCTCAATCACTTTCCGCAGGTGGTCTTCGGAGCTGAAACGCGACTCGGTCAGGGTGAGCTTGCCGTGCCGCTCGACGTAGATCTGGTCCATGCAGTTGACCATGATTTCCGTGACGGCGGGATCGTCCAAAAGGCGCTGCAGGGGACCGTAGCCGAGCACATCATCGGCGACGTCCTGGACGAGGCGGGAGCGTTCTTCGGACGACAGCGGGACCTGTTCGGCGTCGATGATCCGAATCAGCTCCTCCCTCGCGGAGGTGCGCAGCTCGTCCTCCTTGACGGCAGAGTCGTTGAACCGGGTCCCCATCCGTTCGAAGAGGGCGGTCGCGGCGCGTTGCTTGAGGGCCGCGAAAACGTCGACGGGCTGCTGCGTCTTGGACCGGTAGGTGTCCGGGGGGTCGGTGAAAGCCGGTGGAGCCTTGGTGACGGGCTTGCGGAGTTCGACGGCGGGGGCAGCGGCCGCCGTCGTCTCCGCACGGGACGGCGGGGCGGGCGCCGGATTCGGGGCCCGCGTACCGGCCGGAGCCTGTGTGCCTTCGGCGGTGCGCAGCCGTTCGGAGAGCTTCACTTAGACCACCACCCGGCGGTGCAGTTTCTTCTGCGCAGTGGCGCGCCACGCGGGATCGAACCTGGCCACAAGTTGCTTGAGTCCCTTGATGGCAGGGTCCTTGCGGCCGTCCTGCAGCACCGGGATGCCGCGGTTGGTGGAGAAGGCCACGGCTTTGGAGCGGGGGATGCTGACATCCACGGGGGCGCCGATGGTGGCCTCCACGTCCTGGACGCTGAGGCCGGACTTGGCATCGGCCATGTTCAGGACCACGTGGCGGGTTTCCGGCAACAGGTCCAGGCGGCGGAGGATTCCGAGGCCGGAGCGGAGGCCGCGGATGCTCGGGACGTCCATGGCAGTGACCCAGACGACGTCGGTGCACTGCTCCATGGCGGCCAGGCCGACTTCGGGCAGGCCGGGAGCGGTGTCCACGACGACGTACTGGAACTGTTCCGCGAGTTGTTCGAGGAGCCGGGAGACCTGTTGCGGGGTGATGTCGTCCGCTTCCTCCGGGCTTCGCGGGGCGCAGAGGGCATAGATGTTGCCGGCATGGACGGTCAGGAACGCCTTGAGCACCAGGGAATCGTGGCTGGCGGCGGTGGAGACCGCGTCCGTGACGGTGTGCTCCGGGTTCAGGTAGAGGCCGGACGCCACGTCCCCGAACTGCAGATCCAGGTCGACGATGACGACGCCCATCGGGGCGACCTTGCCCAGGCCGATCGCGATGTTGGTGGCGATGGTGGTCTTGCCGACGCCGCCCTTGGGGGAGAAGACGCCGATGACCAGCCCTTTAGGGCCCTCGGACTGCTGGACGGCTGACGTCCGGCTCCGGCTCGCGTAGGACTGGCAGGCGCGTTCCAACAGCATGCGGATCTGGGCCGGATCCGACTCCGGACCGAGGATGTCCCGGATGCCGGCACGCATGGCGAGCAGGACGAAGGCAGGGTCAGGCTCGCCGACCAGGACCACGCTCAGCTCCGGCAGTTGCACATCGAAGACCGTGGCGAGCCGCAGGGCATCCTCGACCGGGATGTCCGGTCCCAAGATGAGCACCTCGGGGCGTTCCTGGTTGAGATTGGCGAACAGCTCGCCGGGATCGGAGGGGTTGACGAATGCGAAGGTCTGCAGCCCGCCCGGGAGCCCGCCGGCCAGGGCCTGCCGGACGCGGGAGTCGAAGTCGGTGTTAGGGGTGATGAGGACAAAGCGGCTCACTTGTAGACCTCCGGTTTTGTCATGATTCCAGGCTTGCCGCTGTCAGTTGCGGTGAGCGGCTCCTTGCTCAGCCAGAGGCTGGCGGTAGCGGAGAACTCGGAGGCGTAGACAATTTTGGTGGCATCCACGTCGTTCACTGCCACGGTGAGCATCAAGGACCCGGTAGGGAGGGACATGTCCTCCGCCGGAGGCGCCGAGCCGTCAGCCGAAGGCTGCGGCGAGGGCGTGGCAACAGGCGCCCGCTGCACGGCGGTCACGAGGACCTTGTGGATGGAGAGCTGGGTTGTCGGCTGTTCAGGCTTAGCCTCGAGGCCCCCGCCCTTCAGGTTGATGAAGATGCCGACGCGGTCACCGGGAACAATCCGGCCGCCGACGACGCRCTGCGGCTCAAGCTGGAAGGAGATTTCCTGCAGGCCCTCCGGGACGTCCACGGACCCGCTGGCCTTGAGCTCCTCCGGCGCGATCAACCGTTCCGCGACCAGCTGCTCGCCGGGGAGCAGTTCGACGGCGGTGACCTTTTCGGCCAGGCCGTCGAGGTTCTTCAGCGCTGAATTGGTGACAGCCTTTCCGGGAAGTTCTTCGCTCGCCACGAAGGCTGCTAAAGCTGCAACTGAGGTGCCGGCGGGCACGGCTTTCTGCACCACGAGGACGGTGACCGGATCCAGTCCCTGGACCGCCCTGGTATCGGCGCCCTGCGCGTAGCTGACCACCAGTAACGCCCCAAGGATCGCCAGGACGAGGGCGGCGACGCCGGCCAACAAGCGTGACTTCAAGACTGCTCCTGAACGTAGGGGTTTGCGGGTGTGCGGAAAACTATTGAGTGAGGCGAACTATGTCGGTGCCAAAGTCCTCCGGTGTCACTCCAAGGGTGTAGCCGTCGGCCAATGAGACGTACCGGATGAAGCTGCCGATGATGCCCGTGCAGCTGTTTTCGCAGTTCAGGGACGTGGGAACGAAAGGGGACTTGTTGTGAAAGGACGTGGGCAGCTTGTTGCCGCCACTAAAATTCCAGCCTGTGACTTTGAATGATGCGAAGGAAATCAGTTTGTAGCCGGCTCCGGCTCCGGTTCCCGTCACCGCGTTGAACACAGGAAGGAGCACGGTCACGTCATTGCCTGCCGTGATGGTGTCCGCCCATTTCCGCATGAGATCGTCGCAGGCGCCCGGATAACTGTTGCCAGGATCGCTGGCGGCGCCGGCGGCCAGACTGATGATCCCGTCGCAGGTGCCCGATGTGCGCTTGATCCAGCCGAAGCCGCCCGGGACCGGGGCTCCGGACGGGCCATAGTTGCAGTCAGCGTCGGCTTTCTTGCCGTGGCTGACCAGCAATTGCAGGCCGCCGTCGACGTGGTCCTTGACCTGGCAGATAGAGAAGGTGAGCGGAAACGCAGTCGGTCCTGCCACGGGGCTGCCCCATTGAACCGTGGCCCCCGCGTTCACTTCGGCGCCGTTAATGCCCATGGCGCGGGCGAAGAAGAGCGACACGCTGTTGGGCTCCTTGCCAGGCTCCTGGGCGCCTGCCGTCACGGTGACGGTGCCGGCTACCTTGTCGAGGTTGACGGCCTTGACGTTGCTCGCCCCGTCGCCGGCGTTGCTGTTGGCGAGGCTGCGGGCCAAATCCGACGTTGCGGAGCAGTCGGGGTCGTTGACGTCGCGGGCGCACTTCTGGGCGATGGCAAAGGCCGCTGCATCGGCTCCATTGCGGAGCTGAGTCCGCTCGGCGTACAGCATGCCGACGTCGACGGCGACCGCGGTGAAACCGAGCAGGGTCACCATAAGAATCGCGACGAGGACACTGACGGCCCCGCGCTCGCCGTCCCCTTGCCTGGGCTTCAACCGCTGCACAGCATCACCCCCTTGCCCTCCATGGCAAACGGACCCGCGATTCCTGTCATGGTGGGCAGGTTGTAGGTGATCTTTAGCGTCATCTGGGCACCGGGGGCGCATGTTGCGGGGGTGAACGTGATGTTGGCGTCCCTCAGCCCGGGCTGGACTGAAACCGCTGCATTCTTAGCCGCAGTCCGGGCGGCGGTCGGGTTGTTCCCGATAGCCATCACCCGGACGCCTTCGCGGGCCGCGCTGGAAAGGGAGCTCTGAACGTTGTAGGCCCGGCCGAATTCGGTGATGCCCAGCAACAGCATCACCAGGATGGGAGCGAGGAGTGCGAACTCCACCGCGACGGCACCCCGTTCCTTTGTCTGGGACATGGGGGACCGCCTTCCTTGAGTTGCTGGTTTGTCGGCGCCTGTAAGACAGTCAGGGTTGGGGAAGGCCGGAGCCTTCCCCAACCCTGACTTTCGGATCAAATCGCACGCTACGGGGCGGCGACGCAGCCACCCTTGCCGTCGGCGCCGCCGGTGGCCGAGAAGACCTTGCCACCCTGAACAGAACATCCCACGGTGTTGAAGGTGTCCTTCAAAGTCCCACCGAGCAGTGTGACAGCGACGATGATCACGACAGCAATGAGGGAGACCATAATGCCGTATTCGACGGCGGTGGCGCCGCGCTGGTCACGGCGAAGGCGGGTTGCGAGGTTGGAGAAAAAGGAACGCATGGGTGACTCCTGAGCGAGTTGGGGCTGGCCCTGCACCAGCACTGAGAGGAACTTAGCAACGAGCGACACGCCGACCATTCGACGTGGACGTATCCTGTGCCAAGGCTTCCCAAACTGCACGTTCCCTGTACATTCCCTGCGCGTATTCTGCGCTCGCCCAGTGTGGACTGGACCGGCACGCCAGAGGACCCCCTTGGCTCTGGGGTCCAAGGGGGTCTGGTCTGTGGGTGGGCAGGCTGGGAAAACCCTGCGCACGGGGCGTTCCGTCAGCCGGGGATTCTGATCAGGCGCGAGTTCCCACTGATGGCGTTGATCGCCGAGACAAAGATCGGGCCGAGTTCCGTTCCGCTTGCGGCGCAGAAGAAGTAATCTCCATCCGCGTTCTCAGCATCCCGCTTCGCAGCACTCTGGCAGTCGTTGCTGGCAGTACTGGGGACCCTCGGGGATTTCTCTGAGGCGGCAGCGGCGAGCACGTCCCGGACAAGTACGCCGCCGCCGCAGGAGTCGGTGTTGGCGCTTCCGAAGCCGACCGTGATGATGAGGATGTCTTTGTCCTTGGCATCGGCTGCGACTGCCTTCAGGTTGTTGCAGGCAGTTGAAACGATTGAACTGCCGATGTCACCGGCAGAGTCTACAGACGTGGACCCCGCGATGTTGCTCTCGTTGGGCTGGCCATCAGTCTCCAGGATTATTGCCTTGCGCGCAGTGCCAGCGCGCGCGGTCAGGCTCGCCAGATTGTTCGCGTCCTTGCCAAGCACGTAGCGTGCGGCGGCTTTCAAGGGCGACGCAAGGTAGGTGCCAAAGCCCGACGACTTGTTCAAGCAAGTTATTGCTTTGACGAGCGTGCTGCTGCCATTGGCGGTCGGCGTGGAGCCCGGATTGTTGTAGTCGTTCGAGAACGGAACCGGAATCCAAGGGCCGGTGGTCGCGGATCCGGACGGATTGGTCTGGCAACCGCCGGCGATGGGGGCACTCCTGTGGATGGTTCCAAATGCCACATACTGCTGATCCTTGGACATGGTTAGGAGAGTGTTCTTGATCCCGGTCTTCATGTCGGTGATGTTTTGGTCGCTCATACTGCTGGTGCGGTCAGCGACTATGGCGACATCCATCGGATTAGGGCTTTGTGCACCGCAGGACCCCCGGCACGCGTCTGAGGCCAGGGATCCGGTGTTGCCTGTGTTGATGCCAATGACGGGCGCGAAGGCGAAGGGAACATTCTTGTCGTCGGTCACAGTGATGGTGTTGCAGGTGCGGCCGCTTCCGGGTATACACGGGACCGCGCAGATCACTTCGTTGCATTTGGCGCCAGCGACCGCCCCGGGGTCGCAGACGCTGGGGATCTGGCTGGTCGCCACAGTCTTGGCGGACCCGGTGGACGCGACAACGCACCAGAAGGAGGCAGCGGGGTCCGCTTCGGGATCGTTGGCGCGGGCGTAGGCCAGCGCTGCGGCGCTGGCGCCCGCCGGATCGTTCGGGAGCGAGGCCGCACCGGCCAGTGCGGCGGCGTCAAGGGCGTTGCTCAACTGCTGCCGCTCGTGGAGCAGCCGGCCGTAGTCGACGGCCATGGCCACGGACCCGAAGACTACGGGAATCAGCAGGGCAAAGATCACCATCGAGGCCCCACGTTCCCCTCTACCGGACTTGCCACCGGACCGGTCAGGGTGGCGGTCGCGTGCTGCCCGGCGGGCCCGGACCAGGCCGGATTGTGCTGGTGTCAGGCGGAACATGATCCTCCATTCCAATGCTTCGATCCGGATGCTGCGGGAGCGGCGCTTTCCATACGCATGACTGCTTTAGCTTCGAAGTCACCGGCCAGGGCCCACGCGAAGAATCCGGAGAGGGAGGACTGGGGATAGCGAAGGCAGACGACCATGACGCCGGGCGTCCCCGCCGACGTGTCGACGGTGAATCTTGATTCGAGCTTGTTGTCGTCCAGCAGGCCCCGTGCCCGGCTCGCTGACGCGATCACGTCACCCTGCGTGACACCCTGCCGCGCGGCTTCCCGCGCCGCGCCTTGGAGATTAATGGTCTGCGCAAAGGCCATGCCGAAGTCGATCACGCCCAGGACAAGGGAAAGCATCAGCGGAACGATCAGGGCGAATTCCACAGCCGCGGCACCGCGTTGCCGGCCGTCCCGGTTCGGCCGGCTTCCTGGTGGGAACCTAAACATCTGCTGCTCCTTTGATCCATATGGTCAATAACTGGGTGCCGGCCCGCTCACGGCGTCAGGCGGATTGCCTCAGAAGGCGCCCAACAAGTTCTGCATGACACCTATGACTGCGGGTCCAAGAATGACGACGAACAGCACGGGAAGGATGCAAAACATGAGGGGGAACAAGACCTTGACAGGCAGTTTCATTGCCTTCTCTTCGGCACGTTGGCGCCGCTTGACCCTCATCTGTTTCGCTTGGGCACGAAGCACGCCAGCCAGCGCGATGCCATAGGTGTCCGCCTGCACCACGGAGCGCACGAAGCTCCGCAGATCCGGTACATCGGTTCTTGCGGCCATGGCAAGGTAGGCATCCTTGCGGCTTCGACCGACCTGCATGTCCTGGAGCGTGCGGACAAGCTCTTCTGCCAGTGGTCCCTTACCGTTGTCACCCGCCCGTGCCATCGCCAATTCGAAACCCAGACCCGCCTCGACCGAGATCAGCATCTGGTCGAGGGTATTCGGCAGCTCCATTTCGATGGCCTTCTGGCGTTCCGCACCGCGGCCGTGGATCAGGATGTCCGGAACGAAGTACGCGAGCATCGGCAGGAAGATTGCGAAGAGCACGATGCTGCCGGGTTGCTGTTTGGAAACTACAAGAATGCTGAAGAATGCCGCTACGAGTGCCAGGGCAGGCTTGGCAATCAGGAGGCGTTCGAGGGGCATGCCCGCCGGCCTGCCGGCCTTGGCCAGGAGTCTGTTCAACCACCCGGCGTAGCCTTTCGGCGTCAGCCGGGCACCGAGGCCCTCCGGCCCCCGCTGTCCTGCAGCGGGGGCACGTTCCTCGACCAAGCGTCCCCGGCCGAGGTTGCTCCGGACGGCTGCCAGGCCTCCCCGGTCGACCGAGATCATGGCCCACACCATCCCGGAGATTGGAACGACAATTAACCCGACCATTAGCCACGCCATTGCACTCACGGCGATCCTCCTAGAACTTGATCTTCAYGATGCGGCTGAGCCACCAGGAACCCAGGGCCAGCAGCACCACTGAACCGCCGAGCATTGCCCAGCCCAGGACATCTGTGTACAGGGTCCCCATATACGCGGGATTGGCGGCGCTGAGATACAGGAACATGCCGACGGGCAGGGCAATCAGGATGTATGCAGAAAGTTTGCCCTCGGCGCTCAAGGACTGGACCTGTCCCTTGATTTCCGAGCGTTCGCGGATGGTTTCACCCACGTGGTCGAGGACTTCCGCCAGGTCGCCGCCGACTTCGCGGTGGATCTCGATGGCTTGCCCGGTCCAGTCGAAATCCTCGCTCTGAAGGCGCCTGGCAGCATCCAGCATCGAGTCCTTCAGGTCACGACCTAACCGCGTTTCATTGACTAGACGGGCGAACTCCTCCGCTGTGGGGGACTCAGCCTCTTTGGCTACGGCGTCGACCGACCGCAAAAGGCTGTGGCCGGCCCGCAGCCCTCCCGCGAGCATTTGCAGGGTGTCTCCAAGCTGATCCTCGAATTTCGCGCGCCGACGGTTGGCAAGAATTCTCAGGAAGACCACGGCACCCACGGGAGTGGTCCCAAGCAGCAAGAGCCCCGTGAGAACTCCGCCTGCGACGAATCCGACCAGGCCCGCTGTAACGCCGATGCAGCAGACAAGCAGGATGAAGTCCGCGGGCCGGATGCGTAGGCCGGCCTGCTCCAGTGACTCCTTTGCACCGAAGCGGGCATTCCGGCTGACCTTTCCATCCACGAAGGTGACTGCTGACTCCGCCACCCGGGCAAGCAGTGAGTCGTCTTCCCCGCCCCCTGGCCGCCGTCGCGACAAAGCGATCCCCTTCTTTCCTATCCCGAGGGTGGAGAACAGCAGGATGGACAGAGCTACAAGGCAAAGCCCAACACCTAGTGCGAAGAAGATAGGACTCGATGGATTCACCGGTAGCCACCGCCCCCGTGTGAGGTTCCGAAGACGGCCGGCGACAGTGTGATTCCCAGCTCTGCGAAGTGTTCCGCAAAGCGCGGCCTGACGCCGGTGGGCGTGGGGCGGCCGAGGAACCGCCCCTGCGCGTCGAGGCCTGCGCTGTAGTCGAAGGTGAAGGCATCCTGGAGAGTGACGATGTCGCCTTCCATGCCCTGGACCTCGGTGACGTGCGTGATGCGCCGCGTACCGTCCCTGAGCCGGGAGATGTGGACGATGAGGTTGATGGCCGATGCGATCTGTTCGCGAATTGCGCGCAGAGGCAGGTCCATGCCGGCCATGAGCACCAAGGTTTCAAGGCGTGCAATGGCATCACGGGGAGAGTTGGCGTGCACGGTGGAAATCGATCCATCGTGTCCGGTGTTCATTGCCTGCAACATGTCGAGTGATTCGCCGCCGCGGACCTCGCCGATGACAATCCGGTCCGGCCTCATGCGGAGGGAATTCTTGACCAGATCGCGAATGGAAATCTCGCCCTTGCCCTCGATGTTCCGGGGCCGGCTTTCCAGCCGCACCACATGGCCCTGCTGCAATTGGAGTTCGACGGCGTCTTCGATGGTGACAATGCGTTCGTCGTCCGGCAGGAAGGAGGAGAGGACGTTGAGGAGGGTCGTTTTTCCTGTGCCCGTGCCGCCGGAGACCAGGATATTCAGCCGGGCCTGAACACAGGCCTGCAGCAGCTCCGCCATTTCCGGAGTCAAGGTTCCGAAGGAGATCAAGTTGTCGACGGTCAAGGGCACCTGCCCGAATTTCCGAATCGTCAGCGATGCACCGTTCACTGCCAGCGGGGGGATGATCGCGTTGACGCGTGATCCGTCGGCGAGGCGGGCGTCCACCATCGGGGAAGACTCGTCGATCCGCCGTCCGACCTTGGTGACGATTCGTTCGATGATCCGGCGCAGGTGGTCTTCCGAGCTGAACCGAGCATTTGTCAGGGTCAATTTGCCCTCGCGCTCTACGTACACCCGTTCCGGTCCGTTGACCATTATTTCGGAAACTGCCGACTCATTCAGGAACTTCTGAAGGGGCCCGAGTCCCAAAACATCGTCGATGATCTCCTGGACCAGCCTGTGCCGTTCGGCGGCAGTCAAGGGAATGTCGTCTTCTTCCACGATGGCCCGCAGCTCTTCTTTGACGTAGCTTTGCAGCTCCGACTCGTCGAGCGTCGGGTCGGTGATGCGTCCACCCATACGCTCGTACAGAGCGGCGCTTGCGCGGTCCTTGACTGCGTTCAGGGCGTCGTTGGCGTCCGCGCCTGGGATTCTCGGCTCGGCAGCGCTGGAAGTCAACGGGGCAGCGTCCGCAGATCCGACGGCCCAGGGTCCGCCGGACGGTCGTGGAGTCGACGAAGCCTCGGGGTTGCCGCCCCGGAGGGATTCGAAACGCTCGGTGAGGTTCATACGACTCCGGCCCTTCCGTGAAGTTTCTTGTTGGGTCGGGGATTCCCGCCCCCGCTGAACCTTTCCGCGAACTGCCGCAGTCCTTTGGTCACCGGGTCCCTGCTGCCGTCCTCCAGAAGTGGAACGCCCTTGTTCGTGGAGTAGGGCACGGCCCGCGATCGAGGCAGAACGACGTCCACGGAACATCCAATGGTGGCCTCAACGTCTTTCAGCGTCAGCCCGGTCCGTCGATCTGCGAAGTTGAGCACGACGTGGCGGTTCGCCGGCACAAGATCGAGGTCGGCGAGGACGCCGAACCCGGCGCGCAGTCCCCGGATGCTCGGAATGTCCATGCCACAAACCCAGACAGCATCGGTGGCCAGTTCCAGAGTTGCAAGAACGTGCTCGCCCAGGCCCGGTGCGGTGTCGACCACCACGTACTGGAATTCGTTGGACAACTGGCTCAGGAGCCGGCCTACCTGTTCGCCCGATATCTGGTCGGCGTCGGCAGGCCGGAGAGGGGCACAAAGGGCGTAGATGCCAGAAGGATGCAACGTTAGATAGGACTTCAGCACCACGCTGTCCAGGACCGCTGCCCCGACCACCGCATCTGCCAACGTCTTCTCCGGTTCCAACATCAGCCCTGAAGCAACATCGCCGAACTGGAGGTCAAGATCAACCACCACGACTTTCATGGGAGCACTTTTGCCCAAGCCCACCGCAAGGTTGGTGGTGATGGTTGTTTTGCCCACCCCGCCCTTGGGGGACATGACCGCGATGATCCGGCCACTCTGGGGCTGTCCCTCGACGGAGTTCCCCAGCCCGCGACGCCGTCCCGCGGCTGCCAGACTGGCCCGTTCCAGCAGCGAGCGGATGGTCTGGATATCGGAACCCGGCTGGAGCAGGTCCCTGATGCCGGCCCGCATGGCGGGAAGGGCGATTCCTTCTCCATCTTCGACGACCAGGACCATGCTGACTTCCGGGTACTGGAGGTCAAAAAGGCTGGCCAGACGGAGGGAATCTTCCAGCGGGAGCCCCGGCCCAAGCATGATGACTTCGACAGGGTCGCCGTTGAGGACCTTGAGCAGGTCGTCGGGACCAGGCGGAAGGTAGTCGGCCGCTATTGCGTGAAACGTGCCGTGCAATCCGGCGGCCGCCTGCCTTACGCGCCGTTCGAAGGCTGGATCTGACGTGATCAGTACGAAGCGGCTCATCGGTACAGCTCCGGCTTCTTCACAATGACCGGGGTGCCTTCGGTGGCCGTGGACGGCTCCTTGGTGAGCCACAAGCTTCCGAATTTGGCGGCGAAGGCGATCTTCACGGAATCGGCCTCGTCTCGTGCAAAGGTCACGATCAGCTGTCCGGTGGGCAACTCCGTATTGGCTTGGGTGGCAGGGTCGCTGCCGGCGGACTCCCTGGGCATCGACCGCTGCACGCTCGTTACCAGGACCTTGTGAAAGACCTGCTGGCCGGATTCGAGATCCGGGGAGTCCTTGAGTGCGCCCTTGTCAAAGAGGACGACTATGCCCACGGTGTCTCCGGCGGCGACTCGGCCACCGACAACCTGCTGCGCCTCAAGCTGGACCGAGATCTCCTGCATCCCGGAGGGAACAGCGGCGGAACCCGGCGCGGACAGGCTGTCCGGAGCCACGAGCCTGGCACCCAGCAGTGTCTCCCCGGGAAGCAGATCAACCGCCGCCACCTGTCCCGTCAGCCCGTCCAGGCTCTTCAGGGCACCGTCCGGTACTGACCCGGAGGGCAGTGAGGTGAGTTTGACTGCGGATGTGATCTGGCCAAGATCGGATCCTTGGGGGATCTGGTTCTGGACCACGAGTACTTCAACGGGTTTCAGGCCCTGCTGGGCCCGGGCTTCCGATGCTTGAACGTATGAGACCAATAGCACTGTGCCAACTAATGCCAGCACAAGTGCGACAATGCCTCCCARCAGGCGAGTTTTCACTTCCAGGCCTTTCAATAATGACTCAGTATGTGCCGAGCCTCTTTTGGCGGTGCTCTTTGGGCGCTGGTCCGGTTATTGGTTGCCCTAGAAGCGTCAGAAGGTCCGCTGAGACGAACCATCTGAACGTAGCGGACCGCTGGCCGTATTCCCTTTTTCCCTGATACGAAAAGTCCGGGTCAAGAAACTAAGGAGAGGGGGTAATTGCCGGCCGCTATTCCGCCGGCACCGACCCTGGTTTTGAACCTTGTGACGTTAGCTGGGATCCCTTGTAGCCGAACCAGCGAAAGCCCAGCGGCAGAAGCGGTGGCTGCGGAGGTGGTGTCCGAGGCGCCGCGTCCTGCCGCTGGGCTTATGAAAGGAGTCCTGCTAGCCCGCTTTGGGGGCGACCGGCGGCAGGCCGTTGACGACCGTCTGGAACGCGGCCTGGATCTGTGTTCCCAGGATTGTCACGACGCCGATGATGATGGCTGCGACCAGARCAACCAGCAGGCCGTATTCAACGGCGGTGGCACCCTTTTCGGATTCGAGTTTGTTTTTGACGCCGGAGATAAAAGTGAGCATTGAGACCATGAGACCAGTCATTTCATTTTCCTTTTCCAGAGATTTGAATATGAAACGGATGCCGGCAAATCCCCCTGTGCTTATTTGCTGGAGGTCCGTTGGGACAACATTTGCACGGCAATTATCGGGCATGCAATGCCGGCAGATACTCGACTTCTTGGGAGCAAAATGAGGCCAACACCTGTGGTCATTTGACGGAGTACTCAGTTGGTGCCGACGGTCGATCGGCAACTACTTGTTTTGATACGCCTGCTTACTAGTGAGTGCGGGAGGTGCAGGAGTGACAGGAGTTAGCGAAGAAGCAGGATAACGCCGAGCCCGGCCGCCAGCATGGAGGGGCCGTAGGGGACTTCCCGTGGCTTGTTTCCGCGGTTTTTCGCTATCAGGATCACGGAGGCCAGGCCGCCCGCCACGAAGCCCAGGGCTCCGCCGTAGAACAATTGCGGCCAGCCTAGGTAGCCCAAGTACAGTCCAAGTGGTGCCGCGAGCTTTACATCGCCCATTCCGAGGCCGTTTCCGCTGGTCAGAGCCAGAATGAGGTACAAAACGAACATTGTGACGGCGCCGGTTGCGCCGCGGAGCAGGTTTCCCCCCTCGCCGGCGCCCACAGCTGATATTGAAAGCAGGAGCAGCCCGGCACCCAGTAGGGGGAACACCAGCCGATTCGGAAGCAGGTGGTGCAGCAGGTCGATGCGGGCGAGTTGCACTCCGACGACGGCCAGGACCAGATAGGCCGGCAGTTCGGCGGCCGCGCCGAAACGCCACGCCAGCAGCGCCGAGAGAACAAAGGTGACCGCCGCCGTCGTAATTCTCGCCCGGCTGGAGGCGTCGCCGGCCAGCTGGGGGAGGGCGCGGCCGGTGAACAGTCCGGCCAGTAACCCCAGGCCCGCGCCGGCCAGCCCGATCCCGGCAATAAACAGCGGCGTTGCGGAGTCAGCGGCGGCGGTGTCGAACACGGTTCCTCCTGGGATGCGGCGGGCCGGGGCGGGCGAGATGCATCCGGACACCCCATTTTGACCCAGTGACACGTCATCGGCTATTCTTGGTAGTCGTTGTGCGTGTCCTTCTCGATGATGCGTGCCCGCTTGGGAATCCGGTTGCAGGATGACTACTCAACGTGCACATTCGAGACCTCAGGATGACTGGTTACATAGAGCCCTCACCTCTGTTCCGGTAGCGCATAGATAGTAGGTGCACCTTCGAGTGACGCCTAAAACAAGAACGCCAGAACAAGAACGAGGCAAACACCGTGCGTACGTACACCCCGAAGCCCGGCGATATCAACCGCCAGTGGCACGTCATTGACGCCACCGACGTTGTCCTTGGTCGTCTTGCCAGCCAGACCGCAATCCTGCTGCGCGGCAAGCACAAGGCCACCTTTGCGTCCCACATGGACATGGGCGACTTCGTCATCATCATTAACGCTGAAAAGGTTGCCCTCACCGGCGCCAAGCTGGAGCAGAAGCGCGCATACCGCCACTCCGGTTACCCGGGCGGCCTGACCTCCGTCAACTACGCGGAGCTCCTGGAATCCAACCCGGTCCGCGCCGTGGAGAAGGCCATCAAGGGCATGCTCCCGAAGAACTCCCTCGCTGCGCAGCAGCTGGGCAAGCTGAAGGTCTACAAGGGTGCCGAGCACCCCCACGCCGCCCAGCAGCCCAAGACTTTCGAAATCACCCAGGTCGCCCAGTAGTCCTGGCCACCAAACAACTTATCTATACAAGGAGAATCGTGGCTCAGAACGAAGAGACCACCGAGGCCGTTGTGGCTGAGGAAAACCTGACCAGCTACACCTCGGAAAGCGGTCCTGCGGAAGCAGAAGCGCCCAAGAAGGAACGCCCGGCCCTGACCGTTGCCGGCGCTGCAGTTGGCCGTCGCAAGGAAGCTGTTGCCCGCGTGCGCGTTGTACCGGGCTCCGGCAAGTGGACCATCAACGGCCGCGAGCTGGCCAACTACTTCCCGAACAAGCTGCACCAGCAGGACGTCAACGAGCCCTTCAAGATCCTCGATCTTGATGGCGCCTACGACGTCATTGCCCGCATCCACGGTGGCGGCATCTCCGGCCAGGCCGGTGCCCTGCGCCTCGGCATCGCCCGTTCGCTGAACGAGATCGACACCGAGAACAACCGCGCCACCCTGAAGAAGGCCGGTTACCTGCGTCGTGACGCCCGCGTCATCGAGCGCAAGAAGGCTGGTCTCAAGAAGGCCCGTAAGGCTCAGCAGTACTCCAAGCGCTAAAAAGCGCCTGCCCAGCAGGCGGCCGCTGACGCGACCGCCCGCTGGGACCCGCGGCGCTTTTCAGCGCTCGGATCCCGAAGCGTTAATTCCGCTTCCAAGTGCGAATCGCGCTTGCACGGAAGCCCGTCCCGCACTTTGCGGGGCGGGCTTTCGCCGTTAAGTCGGACCTGCTCCTGCCATCGTCTAAACTTGACCCGATGTCTAGATTATTTGGAACAGATGGTGTCCGGGGCTTGGCGAACGGCCTGCTGACGGCCGAGCTGGCGTTGCAGCTGGCCCAGGCCGCCGCCGTCGTGCTTGGCCATGACCGCAATACCAGCGCAACGCGGCCGCGCGCCGTGGTGGCCCGGGACCCCCGCGCCAGCGGTGAGTTCATTGCGGCCGCGGTGGAAGCGGGGCTCTCGAGCTCCGGGATCGACGTCTATGACGCCGGCGTGCTCCCGACCCCCGCCGCGGCTTATCTGGTGGCCGACCTGGACGCGGACTTCGGCGTGATGATCTCCGCCTCGCACAACCCCGCTCCGGATAACGGCATCAAGTTCTTTGCCCGCGGCGGCCAGAAGCTTCCGGACGATGTGGAGAACGCCATCGAGGAGCAGCTCGGCAAGGAGCCTTTCCGCCCCGTCGGGGGAGACGTTGGCCGGATCCAGCGCTTCTCCGACGCCGAGGACCGCTATATCGTCCATCTGCTCGGCACCCTCCCGCACCGCCTGGACGGACTCAAGGTTGTCCTTGATTGCGCGCACGGCGCGGCGAGCGGCTGTTCCCCCCAGGTCTTCAAGGACGCCGGCGCCGATGTCATTGTCATCGGAGCCGAACCGGACGGCCTGAACATCAACGAAGGCGTCGGGTCCACCCACCTGGGTCCGCTGAAGCAGGCAGTCCTGCAGCACGGTGCCGATCTGGGCATTGCGCACGACGGCGATGCCGACCGCTGCCTTGCTGTGGACCACGAAGGAAACGAAGTCGACGGCGATGAGATCATGGCCATCCTCGCGGTGGCCCTGAAAGCTTCCGGCAAGCTCAAGGACGACGTCCTCGTCGCCACCGTGATGAGCAACCTCGGACTCAAGATCGCCCTGCGCGAAGCCGGCATCAGCCTGCGCGAAACCGGCGTTGGCGACCGCTACGTCCTGGAAGGGATGCGCGAAGGCGGCTTCAACCTCGGCGGCGAGCAGTCCGGCCACGTGATCTTCGCCGACCACGCCACAACGGGCGACGGGGTTCTCACCGGCCTGCAGATTGCGGCGCAGGTAGCACTCACGGGCCGTCCGCTGAAGGAACTGGCTGCCGTGATGACCAAACTTCCGCAGGTCCTGATCAACGTCCGGGGTGTGGACCGCGCCCGGGTTAAGGGTGATGAAGCCGTGGCTGAGGCTGTAGCCCTCGCCGAGGCCGAACTCGGCGATACCGGCCGCGTGCTCCTTCGCCCCTCCGGCACGGAACCGGTGGTGCGCGTTATGGTCGAGGCGGCATCCCAGGAGACCGCCCAGGCCGTGGCTGAACGCCTGTCGCTGGTGGTCCGCACCGAGCTGGCCCTGGAGCTTGTCGCCGACTGATTCGGCCGAATTAACGAAAACAATGGCGCGTCCCCCGCCAAGGGGACGCGCCATTGTTGTGCTGCTAGAGGGTTCGCTCCGCGCGGAGGGCGTCGCGGATTTCGGTCAGCAGCGCGATCTGGGGATCCTCGGCCGCTTCCTCCTTGACGTCCGGGTCGATGCCGAGCCGGCGGTTGCGCCGTTCGATCATGTGGTTCATGGGCACGACCACTACGAAGTAGATCGCGGCAGCGACCAGCAGGAAGTTGACGATGGCCGTTAGCAGCACGCCGAACATGATGTCGTTGCCGTTCAACGTGACGACGGCGAAGCTGTCGAAGTTGGGCGCGCCCACCAGGCCTGAGATGAACGGCATCAGGACGCTTTGGACGAGTGCCGTTACCACGGCGCCAAATGCGGCGCCGATGACGACTGCGACGGCAAGGTCTACGACGTTGCCCTTGAGTATGAAGTTCTTGAATCCTGTCAGCATGTCCCCAAGCTAACCCGGCCGCGTGAACTCCCTGTGTCGGGGAGGTAAGTTCCGGGCTCCGTGTCGGTGTGCGGCGCTGCGTGTGCGGCCGGCGCACGCGGGGCCCCACTAACGGTACGCCGGTGCCGCTTCCAGCCCGAAGTATTCCTCGAGCGTCGCAATCCCCCGGGTGTTCATCTCGCCGGCCGCTTCCACGCCCACGTAGCGCAGATGCCAGGGCTCGTAGTAATAGCCGGTGATCTCGTGGAACATCCAGGGGTAGCGCACCACGAAGCCGAACAAGTGGGCGTTGGCCTTCGCCCAGACGGCTGCCGGCTGGCTGGCGAACGCTGGCGTGAAACTGGCCCTCCCGCTGCCGTCGCCGATGTCGAAGGACCAGCCGGTCTGGTGTTCTGAATAGCCGGGCCGCGCGGAGGCGGTGTCCGCCGCGGCCTGCCCGTCCGCCTGCACCCACTTGTTGTAGGTGGCGATCTGGGTGTTGAACGAGCGGTATCCGCTCGCGAGCGTGATGACGACTCCGCTGGCTGCGGCGGCCGCGAACATCCTCTCCGCCGCTGCCGCCGTTGTGCTGTTGAGCAGCGCCGCCTCGCCGGAGGTGGCCAGTCGCACGCGTGGCTGGACCAGGTCCGCCGGCACGTACGCGGCGGGGGAGAGAGGCCGGTGCTTGTTCACGACCACCCACGGGCTGGCGGGGTCGGTGAGCGAGTGCCGGGGCGCGGCTGCGGCGGAAGGCGCCGCGGGAGATGTAGTACTTGGCACCGCAGGTGCGGGACTGGCCGGCAGAAGCTCCGCCGACGGCGTGGCGCTTGCCGTGGCAGACGGCGTCGCGGTGAAAGTTGTCGTCGCCGCGGACGACGCCGGCCTGGCCGCTTCAGGGGAGCAGGCGCTCAGGGCGGCGAAGCCCGATCCTGCCAGCAGCAGGCGGGCGAAGACCCGCCTGCTGGGAGCGGGTCGGGTGGATTCCGGCGCCTCCTGACGTTCCGAGGACCCGTCGTAGCACACCTGTGCTAGACCTTGCGCAGCAGCATGCGGCGGATGGAGTGGTCGGCATCCTTGGTCAGCACCAGCTGCGCCCGGCCGCGGGTGGGGAGGACGTTCTCCTCAAGGTTCGGTTCGTTGATGCGCTTCCAGATCTCGCGGGCCGTCTGTTCCGCCTCGGCGTCCGAGAGCGTCGCGTAACGGTGGAAGTAGGACTCCGGCTGGGCGAACGCCGTGGTTCGAAGTTTGCGGAAGCGGTCCACGTACCACTCCTCGATGTAGGACGTTTTGGCATCAACATAGATGGAAAAATCGAAGAAGTCACTCAGGGCCAGCCCCTGCCGGCCGTCATGCCGCGGACGGGCCGGCGCCAGGACGTTCAGACCCTCGACGATCAGCACGTCGGGGCGGCGCACCACTACTTCCTTCCCGGGGACGATGTCATAGGTCACGTGGGAGTACCAGGGTGCGCGGACTTCCTCGGCTCCGCCCTTGATTTCGCTCACAAAGCGGAGCAGCGCGCGGCGGTCATAGGACTCCGGGAATCCCTTGCGTTCAAGGAGCTGGCGCCGCTTGAGTTCCGCCAGCGGGTACAGGAAGCCGTCCGTGGTGATGAGTTCAACGTTGGGGGTCCCGGGCCAGCGGCGGAGCATCTCGCGCAGCACCCGGGCGATGGTCGACTTGCCCACAGCCACCGAACCGGCGACGCCTATCACAAACGGGGTGCGCTGGGTCTGCTCGCCCAGGAAGGTGGTGGTTGCCGCATGGAGCTGGCCGGCCGCCTCGACATACAGGTGAAGCAGCCGGGACAACGGGAGGTAGACCTCGCGGATTTCCTTCATGTCAAGCGGATCGCCGAGGCCGCGGAGACGGAGCACGTCCTCCTGGTTGAGGGGCTGCTCCATCTGGGCAGCGAGCCGGGACCACGTCTGCCGGTCCAGCTCCACGAACGGGGAGCCGCCGTCGCCGTTCGCTTCATTGCGTTGCAAAGTCACCCTAGAGATTCTGCCCTCCGCCGGGCCGAGAGCGAAATGGGTGGCCCCGCCGGGCGGCGGACAACCCCGCACAGGCGGCGGGCGGCGTGTTGTGAGCGCTTATCCTACGTCCCCCCTCGTGGAAACCCGCTAGGCTTGAGCCCATGTGTGGAATCGTTGGATATGTGGGCCACTCCGCTGGCCGTGTAAATACTGGACACAATGCCCTGGACGTTGTCCTTGAGGGATTGCGGCGCCTGGAGTACCGGGGCTACGACTCTGCGGGCATTGCCGTAGTAGCCGACGGAACGATTTCTTCCCGCAAGAAGTCAGGCAAACTGAGCAACCTCATTGCCGAGCTCGAGGCCAGCCCGCTGCCGGAATCGCTGACCGGCATCGGTCACACACGCTGGGCGACCCACGGCGGCCCGACGGACCAGAACGCGCACCCGCATCTCGCCGATGGGGGCAAGCTGGCCGTGATCCACAACGGCATCATCGAAAACTTCGCCGAGCTGAAGCTGGAACTCAAGCGCAAGGGCGTGTCGTTCCTCTCCGAAACCGATACCGAGGTCGCGGCCGCCCTCCTGGGCGACATCTACCGGAACCAGCTCAAGGGCGACCCCGCCAACGGCGGCCTCACGAAGGCCATGCAGCTCGCCTGCCAGCGCCTCGAAGGAGCCTTCACCCTCCTCGCCGTGCACGCGGACCAGCCCGACGTCGTCGTGGCGGCCCGCCGCAACTCCCCGCTGGTCGTTGGCCTCGGTGAGGGCGAGAACTTCCTCGGCTCCGACGTCTCCGGCTTCATCGACTACACGCGCCGCGCCGTCGAACTCGGCCAGGACCAAATTGTCACGATCACCGCCGACACCGTTGAGATCACCGACTTCTACGGCGCCCCGGCCGAAGGCAAGGAATACCACGTCAACTGGGACCCTGCCTCGGCGGAAAAGGGCGGCTTCCCGTCCTTCATGGAAAAGGAAATCCACGACCAGCCGGACGCCGTCCTGCAGACTCTGCTGGGCCGCTCGGACATCAACGGCAAGCTGACCCTCGACGAGCTCCGGGTCGATCCGGAACTCCTCAAGAGCGTCGACAAGATCATCGTCCTTGCCTGCGGAACCTCCGCCTACGCCGGCCAGGTCGCCAAGTACGCGATCGAGCACTGGTGCCGGATTCCCACCGAGGTGGAGCTCTCCCACGAATTCCGCTACCGCGACCCGATCGTGGACGAGAACACCCTGATTGTCTCCATCTCCCAGTCGGGCGAGACCATGGACACCCTGATGGCCGTCCGCTACGCCAAGGAACAGGGCGCCAAGACCGTCTCGATCTGCAACACCAACGGGTCGACCATCCCGCGCGAATCCGACGCCGTGCTGTACACCCACGCCGGCCCGGAAATCGCCGTCGCCTCCACCAAGGCCTTCCTGGCACAGATCACTGCCGCTTACCTCCTGGGCCTCTACCTGGCCCAGCTGCGGGGCAACAAGTTCCAGGGCGAGATCAAGGACATCCTCGCGGACCTCAACAAGATCCCCGCCAAGATCCAGCAGATCCTCGACAACGAAGCCCAGATCAAGGAGCTCGGCGAGTCCATGGCGGACGCCAAGTCCGTGCTGTTCCTGGGCCGCCACGTCGGCTTCCCGGTGGCGATGGAGGGTGCGCTCAAGCTCAAGGAGCTCGCCTACATCCACGCCGAGGGCTTTGCCGCCGGTGAACTCAAGCACGGCCCGATTGCGCTGATCGAGGAGGGCCAGCCCGTCTTCGTGGTGGTTCCCTCGCCCCGCGGCCGCGACTCGCTGCACTCCAAGGTTGTCTCCAACATCCAGGAAGTCCGGGCGCGCGGCGCCAAGACGATCGTGATCGCGGAAGAGGGGGACGAAGCCGTCAAGGCCTACGCCGAGCATGTCTTCTACATCCCGGAGACCCCCACACTGCTGGCTCCGCTGCTCAGCACGGTTCCGCTGCAGATCTTTGCCCTTGCCCTGGCCTCGGCCAAGGGTTACGACGTGGACCAGCCTCGCAACCTGGCCAAGAGCGTGACCGTAGAATAACGCCATGATCGTTGGCATTGGCGTAGACGTCGTAGACATTGAACGGTTCGGCCGGCAGTTGGAGCGGACCCCCGGGTTGCGCGACCGGCTGTTCGTCCCCGCGGAACGCGAACTGAACACCCGTTCCCTGGCTGCCCGGTTCGCGGCCAAGGAGGCTGTGGCCAAGGTCCTGGGCGCTCCTGCCGGCATGAACTGGCAGGACTGCTGGATCGGGCTGGACCAGAACGGGCCCACCGTCCAGGTCAAAGGCACTGTGCTGGCTGTGGCGGAGTCGAAGGGCGTCAAGCGCTGGCACTTGTCCATGAGCCACGACGGCGGCATCGCCACGGCGACGGTCATCGCCGAGGGCTAAGCGTCACCAGCCCGCACCGAACCGGACTTTCCGCAGCGACTGCACTCCCCACATTGACTGCACGGCGAATGGACTGAACCATGATCAGCGCCTATACCGGAACCCAGATACGAACGGCTGAACAGCCGTTCCTGGACAACGGTATGGGCGCTGTTCTTATGCAGCGGGCCGCCTACGGGCTGGCCAACGAGGTGGTTCGGGAACTCCGGGGCCGCGGGAAGCGCCTATACGGCGCCAGCGTCACGGTGCTCGCCGGCAAGGGAAACAACGGCGGGGACGGGCTGTTCGCCGCCGCCATGCTGGCCGGCCGCGGCATGCGGACGACGGCGGTGCTCACCGCGGGGGAGGCCCACGCCGAAGGGCTCGCGGCGCTGGAAAAAGCCGGCGGCCGGGTCCTCCGCCTGGCCTCGGAGAACACGAACGCCGCAGCCGCGGCCGCCGCACGGGCCGACGTCGTCATTGACGCGATCCTGGGCACCGGCGCGCGGGGCGGGCTCCGGGGGCCGGCCGCCGTGCTGATCGACGCTCTGGGACGCTCGCGTCCGGGACTCGTGGTTGCCTGCGACATTCCCAGCGGCGTGGATGCCGATAGCGGCGAAGCCCACAGCCCGGTGCTCCGGGCAGATCTGACGGTCACCTTCGGGGCGGCCAAAGCCGGACTGCTGGCCGATCCCGGGGCGGACACCGCCGGCCGCGTGCACGTCATTCCGATCGGAATCGAGGCTGCCCTGCCTGAGCCGGTCCTGCGCCGCCTCGAAGCGGAGGACCTCTCGGTGCTGCTTCCCCATCCCGGGCGGCGCTCCCACAAGTACTCCCGCGGTGTCCTGGGCGTCGTCGCCGGCTCGCAGCGGTACCCCGGCGCGGCGGTGCTCGCCTGCCGCGGCGCGCTGGCGTCCGGGGTGGGCATGGTCCGCTACCTTGGGCCGCCGGACGTCGCCGACCTGGTCCGCCGGTCCTGCCCCGAGGTCGTGTGCGGAACCGGCAGCGCCGCGGAGACCCATGTCCAGGCCTGGCTCCTCGGCCCGGGCCTCGATGAAGAGGCCCCCGAGCAGCTCGACCGCGTCCGGGAAGCCGCAGCCACCGGGCTGCCGGTCGTGGCTGACGCCGGGGCGCTGCCTGCCCTGCCCCGCGACCTCGATCCCCGGTTCGTGCTGACGCCGCATGCCGGCGAACTTGCCGCGCTGCTGGCCCGATACGGCGCAGACCCCGGCCGCACCGGAGTGGAGGACTCCACCCTCGCTGCAGCCAGGCGGGCCAGTGGGCTGACCGGGGCCACAGTCCTCCTCAAAGGCGCGACCACGCTGGTGGCGGCGCCCTCGGGTTCCGTCTTCAGCCAGGCCGAGGCCACCCCCTGGCTGGCAACGGCCGGAAGCGGCGACGTCCTGGCGGGTGTGCTCGGGTCCCTGCTGGCGCAGCTGGCCGAAGACTCCGGGGCCTTCGACTCCGTTGGCGTCTCCGCGGCCGAGCGCTGGGCCGGGATCGCGGCGATGGCCGCCAGCGTCCACGGCCGCGCGGGCAGCCTCGCCTCCGCCGGCGGGCCGGTCAGCGCCAGCGGCATCGCGGAGGCACTCCCTGAGGTGCTGAGGGCGATGTAACCAAGGCTGCACATAGCGTCCCGACAGGGATGATAACCCTACTTACAAGTAGTCTGTCTAGAGATTGTCCGCATATGCACGAGGAGAACACATGGAAGTCTGGCCCGGAACGGCTTACCCGCTGGGAGCCACCTTTGACGGCACTGGC
Organism: Arthrobacter sp. YAF17; assembly: GCF_052113365.1. Classification (NCBI taxonomy): domain Bacteria; kingdom Bacillati; phylum Actinomycetota; class Actinomycetes; order Micrococcales; family Micrococcaceae; genus Arthrobacter; species Arthrobacter sp. YAF17. The sequence goes on from NZ_JBFRDB010000002.1 coordinate 73,358, forward strand.
ACTAACTTTGCCCTGTTCAGCGAACGTGCCGAGCGGGTGGAGCTCTGCCTCCTGGCTGATGACCTGACCGAGACGCGGATTGAGCTGACCGAGGTGGACGGCTACGTGTGGCACTGCTACCTGCCGCAGGTCCAGCCCGGACAGAAGTACGGCTACCGGGTCTACGGCCCGTATGAGCCGGAGCACGGCAACCGGTTCAACCCGAACAAGCTCCTGATGGACCCGTATGCCAAGGCCGTCCAGGGCCAGATCGACTGGGATCCGGCACTCTTCACGTACGAATTCGGCGATCCCGACTCCCGCAACGACGCCGACTCGGCGCCGCACACGATGCACGGCGTGGTCATCAACCCGTTCTTCGAGTGGGACGGCGACCGCCAGCTGCGGATCCCTTACCACCAGTCGGTCATTTACGAGGCCCACGTCAAAGGCTTGACCGAGCTGCACCCGGAGGTTCCCGAAGAGCAGCGCGGCACCTATGCCGGCGTCGCACACCCGGCGGTGATTGAGCACCTCAAGAAGCTCGGCGTCACCGCGATCGAACTCATGCCCGTGCACCAGTTCGTCAACGACGGCACGCTCGAGGAAAAGGGCCTCAACAACTACTGGGGCTACAACACCATCGGCTTCTTCGCCCCGCAGAACACCTACAGCTCTTCCGGCGATGTGGGGCACCAGGTCCAGGAGTTCAAGGCCATGGTCCGCGATCTGCACAAGGCCGGCATGGAAGTGATCCTGGATGTGGTCTACAACCACACCGCGGAAGGCAACCACCTCGGCCCCACGCTGTCCTTCAAGGGCATCGACAACCAGGCCTACTACCGGCTGGTCGACGATGACATGAAGCACTACATGGACTACACCGGCACCGGAAACTCCCTCAACGTCCGGCACCCGCACTCGCTCCAGCTGCTCATGGACTCCCTGCGCTACTGGGTCACGGAAATGCACGTCGACGGCTTCCGCTTCGACCTTGCCTCCACGCTGGCCCGCGAGTTCTACGACGTGGACAAGCTGTCCACCTTCTTCGAACTCATCCAGCAGGACCCGATCGTCTCCCAGGTCAAGCTCATCGCCGAGCCGTGGGACATCGGCCCGGGCGGCTACCAGGTGGGCAACTTCCCGCCGCAATGGACCGAATGGAACGGCAAGTACCGCGACACCGTCCGCGATTTCTGGCGCGGCGAGCCCTCCACCCTGGGAGAATTCGCCTCCCGCCTGACCGGCTCCGCAGACCTGTACGAAAGCTCCGCGCGCCGCCCGGTGGCCTCGATCAACTTCGTCACGGCCCACGACGGCTTCACCATGCGCGATCTCGTCTCCTACAACGAGAAGCACAACGACGCCAACGGCGAGGGCAACAACGACGGCGAATCGCACAACAGGTCCTGGAACTGCGGCGAAGAGGGGGACACGGACAACGACCACGTCCTGACGCTCCGCGCCCGCCAGCAGCGCAACTTTATCGCCACCCTGCTGCTCTCGCAAGGTGTCCCCATGCTGCTGCACGGTGACGAACTGGGCCGCACCCAGCAGGGCAACAACAACACGTACTGCCAGGACTCCGAACTGAGCTGGATCCACTGGGACGCAATGGACCAGCCGCTGGTGGAGTTCACCGCCGTCGTCAACAAGATCCGCCGCGACCACCCGATCTTCCGGCGCAGCCGCTTCTTCGACGGACGCCCCGTGCGCCGCGGCGAGGGCGAGAAGCTGCCGGACATTGTCTGGCTGAAAACGGACGGCACCGAAATGTTGCCGGAGGACTGGGGCAGCGGCTTCGGCCGGACCATCGGCGTGTTCTACAACGGGCACGGCATCCAGGAACAGGACTCCCGCGGCCGCCGCATCACCGACGACAGCTTCGTGCTCGCCTTCAATGCCCACGACGACGACGTGGACTTTGCCCTGCCTGCCGAGGAGTACTCAAAGTTCTGGGACGTCCTGGTGGACACCGCGGACCAGGCAGACACCGAGAAACCGCTCAAGGCCGGTTCCGTCCTGAAGCTGGCAGCCAAGTCGATGGTCGTGCTCCGGGCGCACTCCGGCCCCGAGGTGGAGGTGGACTACTCCGCGGCCGCGTCGCTGGCCTCCATGGCAGAGCACGAGGAGGCACTCGAGGAGATGGTGGAGGCCCAGGACGAGGCCGCCGAAGCCGTTGCGAAGGCCACCGCCAAATGAGGACCCCGGTTTCCACCTACCGGCTTCAGATCAGGCCCGGCTTCACCCTCCAGGATGCTGCCGGGACCGTGCCCTACCTGAAGTCGCTCGGCGTGGACTGGATCTACCTCTCGCCGATCCTGACCGCGGAGAAGGGATCGGACCACGGCTACGACGTCACCGACCCCTCCGCGATCGACCCGGACCGCGGCGGCCCGGAGGGCCTGGCCGCCGTGTCGCAGGCAGCGCGGGACGCCGGGATGGGCGTGCTTGTCGACATCGTGCCCAACCATGTCGGCGTCGCAACCCCCGTGCAGAACCCGTGGTGGTGGTCCCTGCTCAAGGAGGGCCAGCAGTCCCGGTACGCCCCGGCGTTCGACGTCGACTGGGACTTCGGCGGCGGCCGGATCCGGATCCCCGTGCTGGGATCGGACTCCGACGTTGACGCACTTGAAATCAAGGACGGGGAGCTGCGGTATTACGACCACCGCTTCCCGCTGGCCGAGGGCACCTACACCGCAGGTGACTCCGCTGCGGATGACCCCCGCGAGGTCCACAGCCGGCAGCACTACGAGCTGGTCGGCTGGCGCCGGGCCGACGATGAACTGAACTACCGCCGGTTCTTCGCCGTCAACAGCCTGGCCGGCATCCGGGTCGAGCTCCCTGAGGTGTTCGATGAGGCCCACGCCGAGATCGTGCGCTGGTTCCGCGAGGGGCTGGTCGACGGACTCCGGATCGACCACCCGGACGGGCTGGCCGATCCGGAAGGCTACCTGCGCCGGCTCCGCGAGGTCACGGGCGGCAGCTACCTGCTGATCGAGAAGATCCTCGAGCCCGGCGAGGTGCTGCCGGCCGGTTTCGACTGCGAGGGCACCACCGGCTACGACGCCCTCGCGGACGTGGACCGGCTCTTCGTCGACCCCGCAGGGCAGGACAACCTCGACGCCCTGGACGCCGGGCTCCGCGGCGGCCAGGCCGCGGACTACGAGGACATGATCCGGGGTACCAAGCGCCGGATCACGGACGGGATCCTCCACTCCGAAATGCTCCGGCTGGCACGGCTGGTGCCGTCCGGTGCCGGGCTCAGCATAGACGCGGCCGCCGACGCGCTTTCCGAGATCATCGCTGCCTTCCCGGTCTACCGCAGTTACCTGCCTGAGGGCGCGGATGTCCTGAAGGAGGCGTGCGAACTTGCCGTCCGCCGCCGTCCTGAGCTTGCCGACGCCGTCGGGCTGCTGCTGCCGCTGCTCCTCGACGCCGGACGGAAGCCGGGCGCCGAACTGGGACGCCGCTTCCAGCAGACCTCCGGGATGGTCATGGCCAAGGGCGTGGAGGACACCGCGTTCTTCCGCTACACCCGGCTGGGCACCCTGACCGAGGTCGGGGCCGATCCCACCGAGTTCTCGGTGGCGCCGGAGGAGTTCCACCACCGGATGGCCCGCCGCCAAGCCGAGCAACCGCTCTCCATGACGACGCTCAGCACCCACGACACCAAGCGCAGCGAGGACACCCGTGCCCGGATCTCCGTGCTCGCTGAGCTGGCGCCGGAATGGCAGGCCGTCCTGGCCCGGCTCCAGGAACTGGCACCGCTGCCTGACGGGCCGCTCGCCAACCTGCTGTGGCAGGCCATCGCCGGAGCCTGGCCCGCGAACCGTGAGCGCCTGCAGTCGTATGCCCAGAAGGCTGCCCGGGAAGCCGGGAACTCGACCGACTGGCTCGACCCCGACGCCGCATTCGAGGAGAAACTGGCCGCCGTCGTCGATGCGGCCTTCGACAACCCCGGCGTCAGGGCGGAACTGGAATCCCTGGTCGAACTCCTGGCGCCGTATGGTGCCGTCAATTCGCTGGGCGCCAAGCTGGTGCAGCTGACCATGCCGGGAGTCCCCGACGTTTACCAGGGCACGGAGTTCTGGGACCGTTCGCTGACCGACCCGGACAACCGGCGGCCGTTCGACTACGGAGCGCGCCGCGCGGCCCTGGCCGCGCTCGACGCCGGCGACCGCCCGGCGTCGCACACCGACGACGCGGCGAAGCTCCTGGTCACGTCGCGGGCGCTGCGCCTGCGCCGCGACCGCCCGGAGCTGTTCGCGGGCTACCGGCCCGTGGCCGCCACCGGGGCGGCCGCCGCGCACCTGGTCGGCTTCGACCGCGGCGGTGATGCGGGCGCGGGGGCCATCACCCTCGCGACCCGGCTGCCCCGCGGGCTGGAGCAGCAGGGCGGCTGGCGGGACACCGCCGTCGAACTTGCCGTGGAAATGACGGACGAACTGACGGGTGCCACCTTCGGCCCGGGCGCCGTGGACGTGGCCGCCATCCTGGCCAGCTACCCGGTTGCCCTGCTGGCACCTGCCAAGCACTGAACGAACCACCGAAATACGGAAAGCTGTGATCACTTTGCCTGCTGACGGACAGAAACGCTTTGACCTTTGGGCACCGGAAGCAGGCACCGTGACGCTGCTTGCCGACGGCCGGCAGTACCCGATGACACGGCGGCCCGGCCGCGACGGGGACGGGGGTGCCGGCGGGGACGGCTGGTGGACCGCGCCGGGTGCCCCCGCCGCCGGAGACGTGGACTACGGGTACCTGCTCGACGGGGACACCACACCGCTGCCCGACCCCCGGTCCCGCCGGCAGCCCGACGGCGTCCACTCCCTGTCGCGGACGTTCGACGCCGGCAGCCACCAGTGGGCGGACGGGCAGTGGCAGGGCCGCGGGCTGCAGGGCGCCGTGATCTACGAGCTGCACCTGGGGACGTTCACCCCCGAGGGCACGCTGGACGCGGCCGCCGGGAAACTGGACTACCTGACGGAGCTCGGCGTCGATTTCGTGGAGCTCCTGCCGGTGAACGGCTTCAACGGCACCCACAACTGGGGCTACGACGGCGTCCTCTGGTACGCCGTGCACGAAGGCTACGGCGGACCCGCCGCGTACCAGCGCTTCGTGGACGCCGCCCATGCCGCCGGGCTGGGCGTCATCCAGGACGTGGTCTACAACCACCTCGGACCCAGCGGAAACTATCTTCCGCGCTTCGGGCCGTACCTGAAATCGGGGGAGGGCAACACCTGGGGAGACTCGGTCAACCTCGACGGGCCAGGGTCCGACGTCGTGCGCCGCTACATCCTTGAGAACGCCGCCATGTGGCTGCGCGACTACCACGTGGACGGGCTCCGGCTCGATGCCGTGCACGCGTTCAAGGACGAGCGGGCCGTCCACCTGCTGGAGGAGTTCGGTGCGCTCGCGGACGAAGTCTCCGCCGAGACCGGACGCCCCGCCACGATGATCGCCGAGTCGGACCTCAACGATCCGCGCCTGCTCTACCCGCGCGACGCCAACGGCTACGGCCTGGCAGGGCAGTGGAGCGATGACTTCCACCATGCCGTGCACGTCAACGTCAGCGGCGAGGCCACGGGCTACTACGCCGACTTCGAATCCCTCGAAGCCCTGGCCAAGGTCCTGGTCGACGGCTTCTTCCATGACGGCAGCTACTCCAGCTTCCGCGGACGGCACCACGGCCGGCCCATCAACACGGCGGCGGTGCACCCGGCAGCACTGGTGGTCTGCAGCCAGAACCATGACCAGATCGGCAACCGCGCCACGGGCGACCGGCTGTCCCAGACGCTGGGCTACGGGCAGCTGGCGCTCGCCGCCGTCGCGACCCTCACCTCGCCGTTCACGCCGATGCTGTTTATGGGCGAAGAGTACGGTGCCACCACGCCGTGGCAGTTCTTCACCTCGCATCCGGAGCCGGAGCTCGGGAAGGCCACCGCGGAGGGCCGGATCAGGGAGTTCGAGCGGATGGGCTGGGACCCCGCCGTCGTGCCGGACCCGCAGGATCCGGAAACCTTTACCCGCTCCCGGCTCAATTGGGCCGAACCCGGCGAAGGTGACCATGCACGCCTGCTGGAGCTGTACCGGCGGCTGATCGCGCTGCGCCGTTCGACGCCGGAGCTCGCCGGCCTGGGCTTCGAGGACACCGCGGTGGCCTTCAGCGAGGCCGACCGCTGGCTCCGACTGCGCCGCGGCGGCGTGGAGGTGGCGATGAACTTCTCCGCCGGGCCGAACCGGCTCGCCGTTGCCGGAGCCTCAGTGACGCTGGCCACCGACGACGGCGTGCGCCTCGACAGCGGCCAGCTGGACCTGCCGGGCCACTGTGCCGCCATCATCTCGAAGTAAGACAGGAAAATACGTATGACTTATGTTGCAGCAGGAACCCGGTACGACTCCATGCCCTACCGCCGGGTGGGACGGAGCGGGCTGAAGCTCCCCGCCATCTCGCTCGGCCTCTGGCACAACTTTGGCGACGACAAGCCCTTCGAAACCCAGCGCGCCATCCTGCGCCGGGCCTTCGACCTCGGCGTCAACCACTTCGACCTGGCCAACAACTACGGACCGCCGGCCGGTTCCGCGGAGACCAACTTCGGCCGGCACCTCCGGGATGATTTCGCCCCCTACCGTGACGAACTGATCATCTCCACCAAGGCCGGCTACAACATGTGGCCCGGACCGTTCGGCGAATGGGGCTCCCGCAAATACCTGCTCGCCAGCCTGGACCAGTCGCTGAACCGGATGGGCTTGGATTACGTGGACATCTTCTACAGCCACCGCCCGGACCCGGAAACGCCGATGGAAGAGACTATGGGCGCCCTGGACCAGGCCGTCCGCTCCGGGAAGGCCCTCTACGCCGGCATCTCCTCCTACACCCCGGAGCAGACCCTCGAGGCCGCCCGGATCCTCAAGGAGCTCGGCACCCCGCTGCTGATCCACCAGCCGAGCTACTCCATGCTGAACCGCTGGACCGAAAACGGCAGCCCGAACCTCTATGAGGCACTGGAACAGGTGGGGGCGGGCTCGATCGCGTTCTCGCCGCTGGCGCAGGGCATGCTGACCGGCCGCTACCTGGACGGGATCCCGGCCGATTCCCGCGCCGCGCAGGAAAAGTCCCTGGCCGAGGACAGCATCACCGAGGACAAGCTGGACCGCGTGCGGGGTTTGCACCGGATCGCCGAAAGCCGGGGGCAGTCCCTCGCGCAGATGGCCGTCGCCTGGATCCTGCGCGAGCAGGGCAAGGGTTCTTCAGTGACGTCCGCGCTGGTCGGCGCGTCCAGCGTCCGCCAACTCGAGGACACCCTCTCCGCGATCAACAACCTCGACTTCACCGCGGAGGAGCTGACGGCGATCGACGAGTTCGCCGTCGAGTCCGATATCAACCTGTGGGCCCAGAAGTAGGCGGCACCGCCTCCCCGTAACACCGACGGCGCGGCGGCCGGGAACAACCCGGGCCGCCGCGCTGTTGACTAGAATGCTAAGGGCGCCGTACGGCGCCGTGCCCGCTGCCGCCGTCGTGCATCAGAGTACTTCCGCGCCGGGCATATGAAGTTGTCCCCAAAGGAGTTCCGTGTCTTCACATCCGATTCGTGTTGCAATCGTCGGCGTAGGTAACTGTGCCACTTCCCTGGTCCAGGGCGTTGAGTACTACCGGGATGCCGATCCCCAGGCCACGATTCCGGGTCTGATGCACGTGGAGTTCGGCAAGTACCACGTCAACGACGTCCAGTTCGTTGCCGCGTTCGACGTCGATGCCAAGAAGGTTGGCCAGGATCTGTCCGCCGCCATCCTGGCCAGCGAAAACAACACCATCAAGATCGCCGACGTCCCGCCGGCCGGCGTTACGGTCCAGCGCGGCCCGACCCTCGACGGGCTCGGCAAGTACTACCTCGAGACCATCGAGCAGTCCCCGGAGGAGCCGGTCGACGTCGTCCAGGCCCTCAAGGACGCCAAGGTTGACGTTATGGTCTGCTACCTGCCGGTCGGGTCGCAGGAAGCCGCGGAGTTCTACGCCCAGTGCGCGATCGACGCCGGCGTGGCCTTCGTTAACGCACTGCCTGTGTTTATCGCCGGCACCAAGGCGTGGGCGGACAAGTTCACCGCCGCGGGTGTCCCGATCGTTGGCGATGACATCAAGAGCCAGATCGGCGCCACCATCACGCACCGCGTCATGGCCAAGCTGTTCGAGGACCGCGGCGTCACCCTGGACCGCACGTACCAGCTGAACGTCGGCGGCAACATGGACTTCAAGAACATGCTGGAACGCGACCGCCTCGAGTCCAAGAAGATCTCCAAGACACAGGCCGTCACGTCCAACGTGGAAGCCGAGCTCGCGGCCAAGGACGTGCACATCGGCCCGTCGGACTACGTCCAGTGGCTCGATGACCGCAAGTGGGCCTTCGTCCGCCTCGAGGGCCGCAACTTCGGCGACGCCCCGGTGTCGCTGGAATACAAGCTCGAAGTCTGGGACTCGCCCAACTCCGCCGGCGTGATCATCGACGCCGTCCGCGCCGCCAAGATCGGCCTGGATCGCGGGGTCGGCGGTCCGCTGCTCTCCGCCTCGAGCTACTTCATGAAGTCCCCGCCCGAGCAGTTCAACGACGACCTCGCCCGCGAAAAGGTCGAGGCCTTCATCCGCGGCGACCTGGAGCGCTAACCCCCTCCGCCTCCCTCGAGTTGCCCTATCACTTACGGCGCCTAAACAGCCGGTTTAGCCGCCACAAGTGATAGGGCAACCGGCGTTTAACGGCCGTGGAGCGCGAGCCGGACCCGCCGGACGGCACCGCGGAAGTCATCCGCCAGGTCGTCCGCGTTGAATTTGAAATAGCGCCAGCCTGCCGCGTTGAACTTTTCGTCGCGGCGGTTGTCGCGGGACTGTTGTTCGCGCGTGAGGTGGTGGCCGCCGTCGTACTGGATTGCAACCCTTTGCCTCCGGTATCCGAGGTCGGCAGCGGGGGAGAGAGGGTCGTCCGGCGCCACCCTGAGCTGCAGCTCGGGCTCCGGCAGCCCGGCAGCGGTCAATGCCAGGCGCAGGAAGGTTTCCGGCGCGGAGTCGGAGCCGGGCCGGATGAGCTCCAGCGCCTGACGCGCTTTCACGATTCCTTTGAACTTGGGGTGCCGGGTGAGCATGGCCGCGAGCTGGGGCAGCGTCGCCCTTGGCTCCGAACGGCCCTCCAGCTCCAGGCGGGGCTGCCGCACCAGCTGGTCGCCCACGGCCACAAGATCCTCCAACGTCAGGAGACGGGCAAGGTCCAGCCACGTCCGGGCAGGCGTTGAAATCCGGATGCCGTCCCAGAACATGAGCTCGTCGTCGAATGCGAGAACGGTATGCCCCACAACGCCCTCGCGCCGGACGGGCGGCAGGGCCTTCGGCTTGCTGAGATGGAGCTCCCGGCAGCCCCGAAACCACGACGGGAGCCACAGCCCCAGCAACACAGCGGCGGTAACGTGCGATATCCACGCGCCCGGCGTCGCGGCCGAAAGGGCACGGGCCAGGCCGCGGAGCTCGAACTCCCAGCCGGCGGGCAGGTAGAGCAACCGGCCGGCCGTCGCGAGGTCGGAAGCGCGGAGCCGTGACGTTCCCAGCGTCGCGGCCCGCGCCTCATAGACGGTGAACGGGGCCGAGGCGAGGTGGGCCGGCAGGGCAGCAGGTGGTCGCATGCGGACCATTCTTATCCGAACGCCCGATCCCCGCTCCGGTTATCCACAGGGGCCCGTTGCGCTATCACTTTTGGTCCCCATCCGCCGGGAATGGCAGCCAAAAGTGATAGCGCAACGGGGTTAGAAGAGGCCGACGGGGTTGCCTTCGGCGTCGACGTCCATGCGCATCGCGGCCGGGACCTTGGGCAGTCCCGGCATCGTCATGACCGCGCCGGTGAGCGCCACGATGAAGCCGGCTCCGGTCTTGGGAATGAGGTCGCGGACGTGCACGGTGAAACCCTTCGGCGCGCCGAGCTTGCTCGCGTCGTCGCTGAAGGAGTACTGCGTCTTCGCCATGCAGACCGGGAAGCCGGACCAGCCGTTCTTCTCTATTTCCGCGAGCCGCTTGAGCGCCGGGACGGAGAAATCCACGCCGTCGGCGCCGTAGATCTCCTGCACAATCGTCCGGATCTTGTCCTCCACCGACATCTCCAGCGGGTACAGATGCCGGAAGGTGTGCGGCGCGTCGATCGCCGCGGCCACCTTGGCAGCGAGTTCGTCGCCGCCGTCGCCGCCCCCGCCGCGGCCCCAGACATCGGCCACGGCCGCCTGGACGCCCTCGGCGGCGCACCACTCCAGCAGCCAGTCCAGCTCCTCCGCGGTGTCCGTGGCGAACTTGTTGATCGCCACCACCGGCGTGATCCCGAACTTCTCCACGTTACGCACATGGCGCTGAAGATTGACGACGCCGGCAGCCAGCGCGTCCAGGTTGGGTTCCTTCAGCCTGTCTTTGGGGATGCCGCCGTGCATCTTCAGGGCGCGGACGGTCGCCACCACAACGACGGCGGACGGCGCGACGTCGGCGACGCGGGACTTGATGTCCATGTACTTCTCCGCGCCGAGGTCGGCGCCGAAGCCGGCCTCGGTGATGACGATGTCAGCGAGGCTGCGGGCCGTCTGGGTGGCGATCAGGGAATTGCACCCGTGGGCGATGTTGGCGAAGGGCCCGCCGTGGACCAGGGCCGGGGTCCCTGCGATGGTCTGCACCAGGTTCGGTTTGATGGCGTCCTTGAGAAGCATGGTCAGGGCACCCTGGACACCCAGCTCGGCCACCGTGACCGGCCGCCGGTCGTAGGTGTAGCCGAACGTGATCCGGCCCAGCCGTTCCCGAAGGTCGGAAAGGTCCGTGGCGAGGCAGAACACCGCCATGATCTCCGAGGCCACGGTAATGTCGAAGCCGTCCTGCCGGGGGATGCCCTGCGTCGGGCCGCCCAGGCCGATCACCACCTCGCGCAGCGAACGGTCGTTCATGTCCAGCACCCGCTTGAAGGTCATCCGGCGCGGGTCGATGTTCAGCTCGTTGCCCTGGTAGATGTGGTTGTCGACGAGCGCCATCAGGGCGTTGTTCGCCGAGGTGACGGCATGGAAGTCGCCGGTGAAGTGCAGGTTGATCTCGTCCATCGGCAACACCTGGGAGTAGCCGCCGCCCGTGGCGCCGCCCTTCATGCCCAGGATCGGGCCGAGCGAGGGTTCGCGCAGGGCAATCATCACCTTGTGGCCGGCCCGGGCCAGGGAGTCCGCCAGCCCCACCGTGGTGGTGGACTTGCCCTCGCCGGCGGGCGTGGGCGACATCGCGGAGACCAGCACCACCTTGCCGGGGGCACGCGGCGGGCCGCCCGCCGTCGAACCCGTGAGCTTGGCCGGATCGATCTTCGCCTTATACCGGCCGTGGAAGTCCAGGGCCTCGGCGTTGATCCCGGCAGCGGCGGCAATCTCCTCGATCGGCCGCATGGTGGCCCGCTGCGCGATCTCCAGGTCACTCAGGGCGGCTGCCCCCGCGGCAGCGGTGTCGGGCACGCCACCAGCGGTGGCGGCGGTTCCGGGAATCGTGGTTTCAGACATCGTTGTCCTTTGGCTCGTGGCGTCGCTGGGTGTGACGGCCAGTGATTTTAGGCCGCTGTTACCGGCCCATGGTTCCGGCTGAGGGCGCGTGGCCCACCGGAATGGTCAGGTTTCCAAAATACTGGCTCAGTGCGGTGTGGTAGCTCTCCAGCGTGATGGCGGCGGTGCGCTGCCAGCCGAATTCCTGCGCGTGCAGGGCCGCCGCGCGACCCATGTCCTCACGGGTCGCGGGGTCGTCGTAGAGGGCTTCCAGGGCGTCGGCCCAGTCGGCGGCTTTGTGGCCCTCCACAAGCATCCCGGTGCGGCCGTCGAAGATGGCGCGGGACAGCCCGCCGACCTTGGTGGCCACCACCGGCGTGCCGCAGGCCTGGGCTTCGAGCGCCACGAGACCAAAGGATTCGCTGTAGGAGGGCATCACCACGACGTCGGCGGAACGGTACCAGCCGGCGAGTTTCGGTGCGCTGACGGGCGGATGGTGCGTGACGACGTCGTCCATTCCGGAAGCGCTGATCAGCGATTTCAGGTCGAAGTCCTTGGAGCCGCTGACCGCGCCGACGATGGTCAGCTGGAGGTCGATGTCCGGACGACGTGCCCGCAGCAGGGCGGCGGCCTTGATCAGGATCTGCGGTCCCTTGAGGCGCTGGATCCGCCCGGCGAACAGCAGGTGGAAGCGGCCCGGCGGCACCCCGTGGGCGGCCCGGGCCCGGCCGCGGAAGGCGGGCGTGAAGATGTCCAGGTCCACGCCCGGCGGGGCGACATCGATGTGGTCGTTGTCGGCGGTGTAGTGCGAGACCAGTTCCGCCGCCTCGGTGCCCGTGTTGGCGATCAGCCGGGTGGCGCCGTCGACAATCCGTTGCTCGCCGTCCTCGCGCCGCCGCGGTTCCGGCTGCTCACCGGAGACCAGCAGGAGGTTCTTCACCTTGGCCATGGTGTGCATGGTGTGCACGAGCGGAAGGCCCCACAGGCCGGCGAGCTCAAGCCCGGCCACCCCGGAAACCCAGTAGTGCGAATGGATCACGTCGTACCGGCCGTGCGGCTGGAGCTGCCGGATCCGGTCGATCTCGGCCACCATGCTGTGCAGCAGTTCGGGCAGTTCTTCCTTGGGCAGTTTCCGGGGCGGTCCGGCCAGGACGTTGTGGACGCAGACCCCGGGGGAGGGGTGTTCGACGGCGGCCTGCGCGGCGGACGTGGACCGGGTGAAGATCTCCACTTCGACGCCGGTCTCGGCCAAGGCCGCCGCGAGGGCGCGGATGTACACGTTCATGCCCCCGGCGTCCCCGGAACCGGGCTGTTCCATCGGCGAGGTGTGCAGGGAGAGGAAGGCGACGCGGCGGATCAGCGACATTCCTCTCCTTTCCCCAGCCGGTACGGATGCTCCCGGTCACGTCCTGGTGAACACTGCCGGAATTGCATTTCGATAAAACATTACTCCTGAAGTCCCCGCGGGTTCACCGGCCGGAGGGCGGCGCCGGTCACAGGGCAGGGCGTGCTGCTAACGTGACGGCTGTGAGCACACGCGACGAGACAGCATCCACCGGCCCCGGCTGGGAAATCCGTCCGGCCACCGGCGCGGACTGGCCGGCGATCTGGGCGATCCTTGAGCCCGTCATCACGGCCGGGGAGACCTTCACCTGGGACCGGGACACCACCGAGCACCAGGCCCGCGAACGCTGGTTCAAGCAGCCCCCGGGCCAGACCTTCGTCGCGGTAGGGCGGGGGGAGCTCGACGGCGTTGTCCTGGGCACCGGCGAGCTGCACGCGAACCAGGGCGGCGGCGGAAGCCACGTCGCCAATGCCGGGTACATGGTCCACCCCGCGCACGGGGGCAAGGGGCTGGCCCGCGCCCTGTGCGCCTACTCCCTCGACGCGGCACGGGCCGCCGGGTTCCGCGCTATGCAGTTCAACGCCGTCGTGGAAAGCAATGCCCGGGCCGTTTCTGCCTGGCAGTCCATGGGCTTCGAGGTGCTGGCCACCATCCCGGAAGCGTTCCTGCACCCGCAGCTGGGTTACGTGGGCCTGCACCTGATGTACCGCAGGCTGTAGCCTCACCGAGCCCGTTTTCCTCAGTCCCGGAAGAGCGCCCGCAGTTCCGGGAACGCGGACTGGTACCCGGTCAGCAGTTTTCCCGCGAGGTCCCCGGAGCCGACCAAGGGGTGCCCGGCGAAGGCGGCCAGCGCCGCTTCCCGGCGGCCCGACCCGGAGGTCCCGGCTTCCCGGCTGGTGGCCGTGACGACGAGGCGTTCGACGTCCTTCACCTGCCGGAGCAGTGCCAGCTGCGCCGGCGCCGGACGGTCCTGCCGCACGGGCACAATGCCGTCGAGAGTCACCCGGCAGGGAACCTCGACGACGGCGTCCGCGGGCAGCCCCGGAATCGCCGCCGCCGCGGCGCCGTTCCCGGCGTCGGTGGTGTTGGGGGTGTTCAGGATCAGCTCCGCCGGCCCGCCGCCGGAGAGCGCGCGCATGACCGCGAGCGCGACCCGTTCGTAGCCGCCCCCGGCCAGGTCCGTCTCATCCCGGCGCTCGCCGGCCGGACGGGCCTCCGCGAGGTAGCCCTCTTCGCGGGAGCGGCGGGCGGCGTCCCACAGCCGGTAGGCCCCGGGCCCGGCCGCCGCGAGCCGCGGATACAGCTCGCTCTGCTGCCGGTCGATGGACTCGCCGCGGGTTGTGGGGGAAGAGCGCATGCCGGCCAGGGCACGCCCGGTCTCGTAGAAGTAATAGAGATATTCGTTGGGCAGGCACCCCAGATCCGCCAGGAAGGGCTGCGGAAACAGCCGGCCCTCCTCGAAGCTGGCCAACGCGCCGGCGTCGGCGAGCAGCCCGGGCAGCACGTCCCGGCCGCCGGACTCCAGCCGGTACAGCCAGCCCAGATGGTTCAGCCCGTAGTAGCCCACGCCGTCGAGGGTGCCCTCGGGAAGCTCGACGCCGGCGGCGTGCGCCGCCCGGTACACCAGCCCGCTGGCCGAATCGCAGATGCCGACCACCTTGCGGCCGAGCACCGGAACCAGCGCCTCGGTGACCATGCCGGCCGGGTTCGTGAAGTTCAGCAGCCACGCATCTGGGCAGTGGCGCCGCATCTGCTTTGCGAGTTCGATCATGCGCGGGATGGACCGCAGCGCATAGGAGATGCCGCCTGCTCCCGTGGTCTCCTGGCCCAGGAGCCCCAGGTCCAGGGCCAGCCGCTCATCGGCGGTTCGGCCGGCTGTCCCGCCGGGGCGGATCGCGGCAAACACCAGGTCCGTGCCGGTGAGCGCCTCGGCCAGGGAGGTGGTGGCCCGGACCGCGGGAGGGGCGGCGCCGGGCGGTTGCTGCGCCGCGAAGGAGGCGAGGACGGCGTTGATGGCGGCGAGCCGGCCGGGATCGACGTCGTACAGCACCAGTTCCCGGACCAGCCCGGCGAAGGGTCCCGTGCAGAGCGCCCGGTAGACCAGCGGTACCCGGAATCCGCCGCCTCCGGCAATCATCAGCCGCATGCGCACAGTTTATGCACAGTGGCCGTTCCTGGCCCGCGCGGATGCCTTTCCAGCGGTACCGGGACGGCGTAATGTGCCATACATGGACGCGATGCCGACGCGGCGTTTTGACCCGCTTTCCGCCGTCCGGACCCCGACGGCGGATGGTTTCGACCTGCTGCTGACCGGGACCGTCTTCCAGGACATCATCTTCACCGGCCTGCCGCACGCCCCGGTCGCCGGGACGGAGATCTGGAGCGACGGGATGGGCAGCTGCCCCGGCGGCGTGGCCAACCAGGCCATTGCCGCGGCCCGGCTGGGGCTGCGGACCGGGCTGGCGGCCGCGTTCGGCGACGACGGCTACGGCGACTACAACTGGAAGATCCTGGCCGGACAGGAACACGTGGACCTGTCGCTGTCCCGGCGCGTGCCAGGCTGGCACTCGCCGGTCACGGTGTCCCTCAGCGTGGAGCAAGACCGGTCCATGGTGACGCACGGCCATCCGGCTCCGGTGAGTTCCAGCGACCTGGTCGGCTGCCCTCCGCCGGCGCTCGCCGCCGTCGCCGAGCTCGGTGAGGCGCTGGAACCGTGGGCGATCGACGCGTACAAGGCCGGGGTCCGGCTGTTCGGCGACGTCGGCTGGGATCCCACCGGCGTCTGGTCCTCCGCCCGGCTCGACAACCTGCAGTACTTCCACGCCTTTATGCCGAACCAGCACGAGGCGATGTCCTTCACCGGGAATGACAATCCGTGGGCGGCGCTCTACGCCCTGGCGGACAAAGTGCCGGTCGCCGTCGTGACCCTGGGGGCGCAGGGGGCGATGGCCGTGGACTCCGAAACGGGCGAGGAGGAGTGGGTGCCGTCGCTGCCGGTGTCCGCCTATGATCCGACCGGGGCGGGCGACTGTTTCGGCGCGGCCTTCATCGTCGGCTGCCTGGCCGGCTGGCCGCTCGGCGACCGGCTGCGGTTCGCCAATCTCTGTGCCGCCCTGGCCGTGCAGGAGGTCGGCGGATCACTGGCCGCACCCGGCTGGGGGGACATCGCCGACTGGTGGCAGCGGGCCAACGCCCGGAAGGAACGCCAGAGCAGCCAGTGGCTTCGGCGCTACAGCTTCCTCGAGGACATCGTCCGTGACGTTCCGCCGGAAGCGCAGCGGCGGGCGACGGCGACCATCGCGCACCTTTCGGACGCGTAGCCGGCGCGTTGGTACGGCTCCCTGTCCCCCGGGGGACATGCCCTCCGTTCGGGCCAAGGAGTGGGCATGGTGCCATTTTGCTCACTCGTGGGTGTGAAGACTGGGCATGTCCCCCGGAGAGCGGAAGGGAGGCTGCGAATGGAGCCCGAATTCAGCCCCATGCGCTGCCACCCCTAGAATCGTTAAGTGACTTACCCAGCAGCAACAGGTGACTTCCGGCCCGTCCCGGAGGCTCCGCCAGCCTACGCCGAGGAACGCTCGGCAGTTATCGACCTCGAAGCCATCCGGCACAATGTCCGCCGCCTGGCGGCCGTGGCGTCGCCGGCCCAAGTGATGGCAGTGGTCAAAGCCGACGCCTACGGCCACGGCGCCGTTCCCGTGGCCCGTGCGGCTCTCGGCGCCGGCGCCAACTGGCTGGGCACCGCCCACATTTCCGAGGCCCTGGCCCTGCGCGCCGCCGGCATCGAGGCGCCCCTGCTGGCCTGGCTGCACACCCCGGAGAGCAATTTCGCCGCCGCCGTGGCCGCCGGAATCGACATCGGCTGCTCGGGCTGGGAACTGGAACGCATCGTTGCGGCCGCCCGCGAGCAGGAACGGCCGGCCCGCGTGCACCTCAAGGTGGACACCGGGCTGGGCCGCAACGGCGCCACCCTGGACGCCTGGGACGGGCTCGTCGGCGAAGCCATGGAATACCAGGACCAGGGCCTGCTGCGCGTGGTCGGGATCTTCTCCCACCTGGCCGTCGCGGACGAACCCGAACGCCCGGAAACCGACGACCAGCTGGAGGCCTTCCGCGAAGCCCTCGCCATCGCCCAGGACGCCGGTGTGGACCCCGAGGTGCGGCACCTCGCCAACACCCCGGCCACCCTGTCCCGGCCGGACACCCACTTTGACCTGGTCCGCGTGGGGCTGGGCCTCTACGGGTTGTCGCCGTTCGAAGGGCAGAGTTCGGAAGAGCTGGGCCTGCGTCCCGCCATGACGGTCCGCACGGTTGTTTCGCACTGCAAGGATGTCCCTGCCGGCCAGGGCGTCTCCTACGGGCTGAACTACCGCACGGGCAGCACCAGCACGCTGGGGCTGATCCCGCTGGGCTACGCCGACGGCGTCCCGCGGATCGCCACCGGAGGGCCCGTCCGCGTGGACGGCGTGAACTACCCCGTGGTGGGCCGCATCGCGATGGACCAGATGGTGATCGACCTCGGCCCGCTCAACGTTTCCGCCGGCGGGCACAGCGTCCTCGGCGCCGAAGCCGTGCTGTTTGGCAACGGCGACGACGGCGGGCCCACCGCAGAGGACTGGGCCCGGGCAGCCGGCACCAACAACTACGAGATCGTCACGCGGATCAGCCCGAGGGTGCCGCGCCGCTACATCAATGAAGAACTGCCGAGCGACGAGTCCCGGCCGTGAGCGCTGCGGCCTGGGAACGGACCCTGGGCGTCCGGAACGCGGATGAAACCCACGCCCTCGCGGCGGGACTCGGCGCCCAGCTCCGGGCCGGGGACCTGCTGGTCCTGACCGGCGAACTGGGAGCAGGGAAAACCACCTTCACCCAGGGCCTCGGGGAAGGCCTGGGCGTCCGGGCCGGCATCATCTCGCCGACGTTCGTGCTGGTCCGCATCCACCCCAACCTGCCCGACGGTCCCCGGCCGGGCGGCCCGGACCTGGTGCATGTGGACGCGTACCGGCTGGGGTCGGCCTCGGAAATCGACGATATCGATCTGGAAAACACCATGGACAGTGCCGTGACCGTGGTGGAGTGGGGCCGCGGCCGGGTGGAGCACCTGAGCGACAGCCGGCTCGAGGTGGAGCTGCTCCGCAGTCTGGGCGGCGGCACCCACGCCCCGGAAGCCCACAGCCCGGAAAACACCCACGACACGGGAGCGGCACAGGACCCCGACGTGCTCGATTTCGACACCGACGACGACGACGAGCCGCGCACGATTGTGGTCCGCGGCTTCGGTCCGCGCTGGGTGGACCCGCCCGTGTTCCCTGCGCCCGCGGGGAACGACCCCCTGCCTTACCCACTGGAAGAGAACTGATGCTGATCCTCGCCATCGACACCTCGGCCGTGGCCAGCGCCGCGCTGGTCTCCGATGACACCCCGGAATCCCTCGTGGGCAGTTTCTCTACCCAGGACACCCGGAGCCACGCCGAAGTGCTGGCCCCGGGGATTGAGGCGCTCCTCGCGGAGGCAGGCGTGCGCGGCGCCGACGTCGACGCGGTGGTCACCGGCGTGGGTCCTGGCCCGTTCACGGGCCTGCGCTCGGGCATCGTCACGGCCCGCACTCTCTCCTTCGTCTGGGGCAAACCGCTCCACGGCCTTATGAGCCTGGATGCCATCGCCCTGGAGGTGGCTGAGTCCACGGACGCGGCTCCGGAGTTCATCGTCGCCACGGATGCGCGGCGCAAAGAGGTCTACTGGGCCCGGTACGTCCTCAGCGGCGGCCAGTTGCCGCAGCTGCTGGACGGCCCGCACGTCGGCTTCGCAGCGGACCTCCCCGAGCTTCCGGTCTACGGCGCGGGCGCCGGCCTCTATGCCGACGTCGTCAAGGCAGTCCCCGGGTTCAGCTCCCGCCAGCCGGAGGCGCTCTCGCTGGGCCAGTTCGCCCTGGCGCGGCTCGCGGCGGGGGAGCAGTTGCTCGGATCCACACCGCTTTACCTGCGCGAGTCAGATGCCCAGGTGCCCGGCCCGCGGAAGAGGGCACTGTGAACACCGGGCCCGCAGGAAATAACACAGGAAATAACACAGGACAGGACACCGGGCGGGCCCGGCTGCCCGGCGGGGTGACGCTGCGGGAGATGACCGCAGCGGACATTCCCGCCGTCCATGAGCTGGAGCGCAGGCTGTTCCCGGTGGACGCGTGGCCGCTGCAAATGTTCGTCACCGAGCTGGCGCATTCAGAAACCCGGCGCTACGTCGTGGCCGAACTGACCGGGCAGATTGTGGGCTACGCCGGGCTGATGTGCATCCGGCCGATCGCGGACGTCCAGACCATCGCCGTCGTGCCGGAGCAGGAAGGCAAGGGAATCGGCTCCGCGCTGCTCACCGAACTCATCCGGGAAAGCCTGCTGCGCCGCGCCGAGGACGTGCTCCTGGAAGTCCGGGCCGACAACCCCCGCGCCCAGCAGCTCTACCGCCGCTACGGGTTCGAACAGATCCACGTCCGCCGCCGCTACTACCGCGACGGCGTCGACGCGCTGATCATGCGCCTCCGGCTCAGCGCCCCCGAACCAGACACAGCCGAACCCGCCCCGACGCCCAGGGAAGCAGACCGCCCATGAACGACACCCAGCACGACGGGCCGCTGGTCCTCGGCATCGAATCCTCGTGTGACGAGACCGGCGTCGGAATTGTCCGCGGGACGCAGCTGCTGACCAACACGGTGTCCTCGTCGATGGAGGAACATGTCAGGTTCGGCGGCGTGATCCCCGAGATCGCGTCGCGCGCACACCTGGACGCCTTCGTTCCCACGCTCCGCGAAGCCCTGGCCGAGGCAGGGGTGACACTGGAGGACGTCGACGCGATCGCCGTGACGTCCGGTCCAGGGCTCGCCGGAGCCCTGATGGTTGGTGTCTGCGCGGCCAAGGCGCTCGCCGTCGCCACCGGCAAACCGCTGTACGCCATCAACCACCTCGTCGCGCACGTCGGCGTCGGGCTGCTCCGGACGGACGACGGCGGCCCGCAGGCCCTCACCGGCTTCCCGCCGGGAGCTGCACTGCAGGGGAACGCATTGCCGGATAACCTGGGCGCCCTGCTGGTCTCCGGCGGACACACCGAAATCCTGCGGATCCGCAGCATCACCGACGACGTCGAGCTGCTCGGCTCCACGATCGACGACGCCGCCGGCGAGGCCTACGACAAGGTGGCCCGGCTCCTGGGCCTGGGCTACCCGGGCGGCCCGGCGATCGACAAGCTGGCACGGACCGGCAACGCGAAGGCGATCCGGTTCCCGCGCGGACTCAGCCAGCCCAAATACATGGGGACCGCTGACGAACCCGGCCCGCACCGCTACGACTGGTCCTTCAGCGGACTCAAGACCGCCGTCGCGCGGTGCGTGGAGCAGTTCGAGGCCCGCGGCGAGACTGTGCCCGTGGCGGACATCGCCGCGGCCTTCCAGGAAGCCGTGGTGGACGTCATTACGTCCAAGGCGGTGCTGGCCTGCCGGGAGAACGGCATCACCGAACTGCTGCTGGGCGGCGGGGTGGCGGCGAACTCACGGCTGCGCCAGCTCACGGAACAGCGCTGCAGCGCGGCAGGGATCCGGCTGACCGTTCCGCCGCTGGCGCTGTGCACTGACAACGGCGCCATGGTCGCGGCCCTCGGCGCCCAGCTGGTGATGGCAGGGATCGCGCCGAGCGGCATCGGCTTCGCGCCGGATTCTTCGATGCCGGTCACCACCGTCTCGGCCTGACGCGGGCCGGCGAAGGGGCGGCCCGGTCTAGGCTTCGGGGCCCTTGCGCATCTGCTGGACCAGGTCCAGGACGACGGCGCGCAGGTCGCCGCCGTGCTCCGCCGCCACGCGCCGCTGCCGCTGGTACCCGGCGCCGCGCTCGATGATCTTCAGGACGTCTGCCAGCTCGGCGGCGCAGCCCAGTTTCACGGCGACGGGTTCCAGCCGCGCGACGGTCTCGCGGATGTGGTCCGTGACGAGCTGCTCATTGCCCGCGGCGTCGAGGATGATGATGGCGTCGAGACCGTAGCGGGCCGCACGCCATTTGTTCTCCTGCACATGCCAGGGCGGCATGGTGGGAATCGTGCCGCCGTTGTCCAGCGTGGTGGAGAACTCGTCGACGAGGCATTGGGTCAGCGCGGCGATGGCGCCGATTTCCTCCAGCGAGGCCAGACCGTCGCAGATGCGCATCTCGATGGTGCCGAAATGCGGGACCGGCCGGATGTCCCAGCGGATCTCCGAGAGCGAGTCGATCACTCCGGTGGTGAACATGTCCTGGGCGTAGGCCTCGAAGTCCTCCCAGGTGGCGAACTGGAACGGCAGACCGGCCGTGGGGAGCTGCTGGAACATCAGGGCCCGCTGCGAGGCGTATCCGGTGTCCTCGCCACCCCAGAACGGGCTGGACGCGGACAGCGCCTGGAACTGCGGGAAGTAGTTCACCAGGCCGTCCAGAACGGGAAGCACCTTGTCCCGGCTGTCCAGGCCCACGTGCACGTGCACGCCGTAGATCACCATCTGGCGGCCCCACCACTGCGTCCGGTCAATGAGCTTGGCGTAGCGCTCCTTGTCCGTCACCGGCTGGAGCTGCGGGGGGCTGAACGGGTGGCTGCCCGCGCAAAAGACCTCGACGCCCATGGGATCGGTGACATCACGGACGGCGGCGAGGGAACTGCTCAGGTCCGCCTTTGCCTCGGCCACGGTGTTGCAGATGCCGGTGACGAGCTCCACCGTGTTCAGCAGCAGCTCCTGCTTGATGTGCGGGTGCTCGTCGTCTTCGTTCAGTTCGGGATGCTTCGCGGCGACACCGCGGAGGACCTCCTTGGCCACGGAGGCAAGCTCGCCGGTTTCCGCGTCAACAAGGGCGAGTTCCCATTCCACACCAAGAGTTGATTGCCTGGATGAAGCGAAATCAATCTTCATGTGGTCCCTTCATTGTTTAGCTGTCGTTTTTCCCCGCCGGGGCCGGCAACGTCACGGGCGGATTCGCCGGACAGTTGGGGAGGCAAGAGTGGTCCAAGTCTAGTGCAGGGGGCGCATCGAGCCGGCGGGCAGAGTGCACCGAAAACGTGAAAGTGTTCACAAAGCCGTCGGATGGGGGCGCAGCGCCCGCGCACCAGCCCTTCCCTCCCCGCCTGGCGTTTAATGGAGGGGTGCCCATCCTGAATAAAGACATGACCCTGTGCATCTCACTCTCGGCCCGGCCGAGCAACAACGGGACGCGCTTCCACAACCACCTGTATGAACAGCTCGGCCYGAACTGGATCTACAAGGCCTTCGCCCCGACAGACCTCGCCCAGGCGATCGCCGGCGTGCGCGGGCTCGGAATCCGCGGCTGCGCCGTGTCGATGCCGTACAAGGAGGACGTCATCGCCCTCGTGGATGTGATGGACCCCTCCGCGAAGGCCATCGACTCGGTCAACACGATCGTCAACGACGGCGGCACACTCACCGCCTACAACACCGACTACACGGCGATCGAGCAGCTGCTGGCCCGCAACAGTGTGCCCTCCTCGTACTCGGTCCTGCTGAAGGGTGCCGGCGGCATGGCCAAGGCCACCGCGGCCGCGCTGCGCGACGCCGGCTTCCGGAACGTCACCGTGATCGCGCGCAACGAGGAAACGGGTCGGGCGCTCGCCGGGCTCTACGGCTTTGCCTGGCGCGCCGACGTCGATTCGTCCGCGGCCGCCGACCTGATCATCAACGTGACCCCTGTCGGTATGGCGGGAGGCCCCGAGGCCGACTCCCTGTCCTTCCCCCCGGAGGCAGTGGACGCCGCGAAGGTGGTCTTC
This sequence comes from Arthrobacter sp. YAF17, assembly GCF_052113365.1. Classification (NCBI taxonomy): domain Bacteria; kingdom Bacillati; phylum Actinomycetota; class Actinomycetes; order Micrococcales; family Micrococcaceae; genus Arthrobacter; species Arthrobacter sp. YAF17. The sequence continues at coordinate 95,988 of NZ_JBFRDB010000002.1, forward strand.
GACGTCGTCGCGCTCCCGGCCGAGACCCCGCTGATCAAGGCCGCCCGGGCGGCCGGCAAAACCGTGATCACCGGCGCCGAAGTCGCCACCATCCAGGCGCTGGAGCAGTTTGTGCTGTATACCGGGATCCGGCCCAGCGACGAACGGGTCCGGGCAGCCGAGGACTTCATGCGGGCCCAGTAGCCCGCCGGAATCCGGAGAACCAGCCCTAGACCGGTTCCACCGAAACGGCCACCCGCTCCTCGCCGATCCTGGTGAGGACCAGGGTGGCCGTTTTCCTGCCCTTGTTCTTTCCGCCGCCCGGGAGGAGCTGTTTGCGGAGCTCTTCCGGGGTGACCGACGTGCCGCGCTTCTTGATATCCAGGACTCCGATGCCCTGGTCCTTGACCCAGGCCTTGAGTGCCTTGACGTTGTAGGGCATCACGTCCAGCACCTTGTAGGCCCGGGCGAAGGGCGTGTCGCGCAGTTCCGGGGCGCAGATGTAGGCGATGTGCTCGTCCACGAGGTGCCCGCCCAGCTGGAGCGCGACGTCCGCCACCAGCCCGGCGCGGATGACGGCGCCGTCGGGCTCATACAGGTATCCCTCGACGGGCCCCACCGGGGCGGCCGGGCCGCCGTCGAAGTCCTCAGAACTGGTGAGCTCCGCCGCCCCGGCGGGGCCGAGCAGGAGCGCCGCCCGCCGGATCCCCGGACGCCGGACCGCGTTGAACCACAACGCCACTTCGGTGACGTCCCCGCCAACGGACACCCACTGGGCTTCGCAGCCCTTGGGGACAGAGTCGTGCGGCATGCCCGGGCCCATCTTCACGCCCACGGCCAGGCCGGCGCCGGCCAGCGACTCAACGAAGGACAGCGGCGGGGAGAAGTCCTCCGGATCCCAGATCCGCTTGGTGCCCGAGGTGGAGGTGGTGCGGCGCGCCGGATCCAGCCAGACTCCGTCCATTGCGTCGAGGGGCACCGTCGTCGCATCGGCATGGACCACTGTGGCGTTCCGGAAGGGGATCAGGTTCATCGTGGCGCAGGCCGCCGTCGTCTCATCCATTTCCACCGCCGTAACGGTCAGGTCCAGCGAGGCGAGCGCCATGGCGTCGGCGCCGAGGCCGCAGCCGAGATCAGCCACGTGCTGCACGCCGGCCTCCGCGAAGCGCTGCGCGTGCCGGGCCGCCACGGTAAGCCGGGTGGCCTGCTCCAGGCCCGCCTGGGTGAAGATCATCTGCCGGGCGAACTCGCCGAACTTGGCTTCCGCCTTGGTTCGGAGCCGGGACTGGGTGAGTACGGCGGAGACGAGTTCGGGGGAGTGGCCGGCCTTCCGGAGGGAGGCGTTGAGGCGGAACGCCTCGTCCTCCCGGTACGGGCCCAGCGACGCCAGCAGCTCCCAGCCTTCGGGGTTAAGGAGCGGGGCTATCTGGTCCTGCGGTGCGTCAGCCATGGTCACAAGCCTAGTTCAGGGCGCCGGTGGGGCCGTGCGCCCGATAGGCTTGACGGCATGGATGACAGCGGCGCAGCAAACGACGGCACGGACGAAAACTACCGGGAGGTCGACGCCGCACAGCAGGACGCCGACGGCGGCCGTCCCGCCCGCCAGGGGCTCGCCCGCTACGCCCGGCCGGCACTGATCGCCGGAGCCGTCATCGCGGTCGTCTGCGCGGCGCTGCTGGTCATCATCTTCTTCCTGGACTCCTTCAACGCCACCGTCTATTCGGTCGGCGGCAAGGACGTTACGGACGCCACCGACGAGGCGAAGTCCATCCGCGAGAGCTACGCCGCGGCCCGCATCGGCGGCATCGTTTTCCTGATCACCGGAATTGTCCTGGCTGCGGCGGGAGGCCTGGTGCTGTACCGGCACCGCAACGAGCCGGGCCCGGACGACGAGGACAACGGCGAGGACGTGGACTTCGAGGACCTCGGCGGCCGGTAGTCACCAACGCCTGCTGGACATGCCCCGCTCCCGTCATTCCGGGTGAACATGTCCCTCCGCGAAGCCCTTGAACCGCGGGGCATGTCAATTGCTTGGCGCGGGCAGGGGGCATGATGCCAATGTGTCCATCGGCCGCAACAAGGTATGGACATGTCCCTCTGCGCAGCCCGCGAAAAATGGGCATGTCCCTCTGACGGTCCCGAACAAACCGGCATGTCCACCGGGTAAAAGCGTTCACCGGGAACGAACTTCTGGCACTCACCTTGACCGAGTGCTAACTACTTACATAGAGTCGTCATTAGCACTCTCCCTAGGAGGGTGCTAACACCTGAAGCTTGACAGCCAGGCTGCTGCCGGCACCGCGACGACGGTCTGTACGCCTGGGCACCACAGCTTTAAAGTCCACGAATTTGCTGACGAATAGGAGAGGTCCTTGTCGGTCTCTATTAAGCCTCTTGAGGATCGTATTGTTGTCCGCCCGCTCGAAGCCGAGCAGACCACGGCTTCCGGCCTGGTTATCCCGGACTCCGCGCAGGAAAAGCCGCAGGAAGGCGAAGTTGTTGCAGTAGGCCCCGGCCGCTTTGACGACAACGGCAACCGCGTTCCCATCGATGTTGCCGTTGGCGACGTCGTCATCTACTCCAAGTACGGTGGAACCGAAGTCAAGACCGGCGGCACCGAGTACCTCGTGCTCTCCGCCCGCGACGTTCTCGCGATCGTCGTAAAGTAACTCTCTTGGACCCCGTGCAGCAGACCCTTTCGCATTGAATGGATCAGTTGCGCGGGGTTCTGTCTTGAAAGGACAAAACCATGGCAAAGCAGCTTGCGTTTAACGACGCTGCCCGCCGGTCGCTTGAAGCCGGCATCGATAAGCTCGCCAACACGGTCAAGGTGACGCTCGGCCCGCGCGGCCGCAACGTCGTGCTGGACAAGAAGTGGGGCGCCCCCACGATCACCAACGACGGCGTCACCATCGCCCGTGAAGTCGAGCTGGACGACCCGTACGAGAACCTTGGCGCGCAGCTTGCCAAGGAGGTCGCCACCAAGACCAACGACGTTGCCGGCGACGGCACCACCACCGCTACGGTGCTGGCCCAGGCCCTCGTCAAGGAAGGCCTCCGCAACGTTGCGGCCGGCGCCGCCCCGGGCCAGATTAAGCGCGGCATCGAGGTCTCTGTCGAGGCCGTCGCCGCCCGCCTGCTCGAAAACGCCCGCCCGGTCGAAGGCACCCAGGTCGCCAACGTCGCCTCCATCTCCGCCCAGAGCGACGAGGTCGGCGAGCTCCTGGCCGAGGCATTCGGCAAGGTCGGCAAGGATGGTGTGATCACCATCGAGGAATCCTCCACCACGCAGACCGAACTGGTCCTCACCGAGGGCATGCAGTTCGACAAGGGCTACCTGTCCCCGTACTTCGTCACCGACGCGGAACGCCAGGAAGCAGTCCTCGAAGACGCGCTGATCCTGATCAACCAGGGCAAGATTTCTTCCGTCCAGGACTTCCTGCCGCTGCTGGAGAAGGCGCTGCAGAGCTCCAAGCCGCTGTTCATCATTGCCGAAGACGTTGACGGCGAGGCTCTGTCCACGCTGATCGTCAACCGCATCCGCGGCACCCTGAACGTTGTTGCCGTCAAGGCGCCGGGCTTCGGCGACCGCCGCAAGGCCATGCTGCAGGACATCGCCACCCTTACCGGTGCGCAGGTTGTCTCGCCGGAACTGGGCCTCAGCCTGGACACGGTCGGCCTCGAGGTGCTGGGTACTGCCCGGCGCATCACGGTGACCAAGGACAACACCACCATCGTTGACGGCGCCGGATCGGCCGAGGACGTCGCAGCCCGGGTTTCCCAGCTGCGCGCCGAGCTGACCCGCACCGATTCCGACTGGGACAAGGAAAAGCTGCAGGAACGCCTGGCCAAGCTGGCCGGCGGCATCGGCGTGATCAAGGTTGGCGCTGCCACCGAGGTCGAGCTGAAGGAAAAGAAGCACCGCATCGAGGACGCCGTGTCCTCGACCCGCGCTGCCCTTGAAGAAGGCATCGTTGCCGGCGGCGGCTCCGCCCTCATCCACGCCCTCAAGGCGCTCGACGAGGACCCGGCTGTCCAGGCACTCGAAGGCGACGCTGCCGCTGCTGTTGGCATCGTCCGCCGGGCGCTGACCCAGCCGCTGCGCTGGATCGCCCAGAACGCCGGCTTCGACGGCTATGTCGTCGTCGCCAAGGTGGCCGAATCGGCTGTCAACCAGGGCTTCAACGCCAAGAGTGGCGTCTACGAAGACCTGATCGCGGCCGGCGTCATCGACCCCGTGAAGGTAACGCGTGCGGCCCTCCGCAACGCGGCTTCCATCGCGGCACTGGTGCTCACCACGGAAACCCTCGTGGTCGAGAAGCCGGCTGACGAAGACGCGCACGCGGGCCACAGCCACTAGCTCCAAGCCGCTGCAGTCCAGGCCGGTCCGGCGTCAGCCGGGCCGGCCTTTGCTGTGCCCGCCCGGGTGTGCGCCGGCCTGCCCCGTCCTGCCCCAGGAGGGCCGGGTGCCTAGCGCTGCGCCCGCGGTGTCTTGCGCCTCAGGCGCACCGCCGCGGCGTCGGGCAGCCGTTTGGTGACGAGGCGGTAGAAGACCAGCACGGCAACGGCCGCCGCCACGATGCCCACCAGGTTCAGGGCCAGTTGAAGGGCGGAACCCGCCGCTTTCTCATACTCGCCCAGCACCAGCGCGACGGCCACGAATCCGGCGGCGGGGACCGTCGTCACGGAAATGAAGACGCCGGTCAGGGCGGCGGAGCGCCCGGTGATCACGGACAGCATTCCGGCGATGCCGGCCAGCACGGCGACGATCAGCGAGTACGGACCCGGGTGGTAGATAAAGTCTGCTGCCGAGCCCCGGTCCAGGACATCGGCGGGGAAGAGGCCCAGCGGGACGGAGAGCCAGGCCGTGAAAGCCGCTGCCAGCATGGCGACGGGGAATCCGACGCCGAGGGCGAGCGCGGCGCGCCGGCCCAGGCTCCATTGCCGCCGCACGAGCGCCACGGCCAGCGCCGCCAGCGGGCCGAACTCAGGACCCACAGCCATCGCTCCGACGATCAGAATTGTCGAGTCCGTGACGATGCCGATGGCCACCAGCTGGGTCGCCAGGATGAGGAAGGCAAGGAAGCTCCACGTCAGCCTCGAGTCTTCGCCCGTCTGCCGGGACACCTCGTCCCAGATCACGGCGTCCGCGCCTTCGCCGGGCGCGTCGGCGCTGGCCTTGTCCGCCCGGTCGGAGAGCACCAGCTCCGGCATGGTGACCGAGATCGACCCCTGCTCCTGGACATTCAGGAGATGGAGCTTCTCCACCAGCCGCTCCACGGACTCCCGCGCCAGCAGGACATGGATGACATCCCCCGGAGGGAGAACGGACGCGCCCGGCTGGCGGGACACCTCGGCGACGCCAACCACGTCGGTGGAGCAGTTCACTACGGCGTCGGACAACTCTTCCGGGACACAAATGCGCAGTTGTGCGATCACGATGCGGCCTCCTCTGGCTCGTTACAGGGTAGCCGCCGGAACCGCTGAACACGGGCGGAGAGGAGGCCCCCTCGCCGCCGTGATTGGCCAGACAAATTACGGTTCGGTAACATTGACGTTTTGGAAACCTGCCTGAAGGGGCTTCTTGTGTCGAACGAGCGAACAACGGCCGGCCCGCAGGCAGCGGACCCGGGTTCCGAGGTACGCGCAAAAGCAGGCTACCGGCCCGAGGTCCAGGGCCTCCGAGCCCTCGCAGTCCTCATGGTGGTCACTTACCACGTGTGGCTCGGCCGGGTCTCCGGCGGCGTCGACATCTTCCTGCTGATCTCGGCCTTCCTGATGACCCTCAGCTTCGCCCGCAAGGTCGAAAGCGGCAAGCCCCTGCGTCTGGCGGGCCACTGGCTTCACCTGCTCAAGCGGCTGTTGCCGGCCGTCGTCGTCGTGATCCTTGGCGTCCTGGTCGGGACCCGGCTGGTCCTGCCCCAGAGCCGCTGGCCGGACGTGCTGGACCAGGCGTGGGCCTCACTGTTCTACCGGCAGAACTGGCTTCTCGCGGACACCGCCGTCGACTACTACGCGCAGGACCACGCAGGGGCCAGCCCGCTGCAGCACTTTTGGTCGCTGTCCATCCAGGGCCAGGTTTTCCTGCTCTGGCCGCTCGTGTTCGCCGGCGCAGCCGTGCTCCTGCGCCTCCTCCGCCGGACCCCGGTCGGCCGCAGGGTGAGCTACGCCGCCCTCCTGGCCGCGGCTTTCGGTGCGATTTTCGTTGTATCTCTCGCGTTTTCCATCGACCAGACCGTCACGAACCAGTCCTACGCCTACTTCGATACCCGGACCCGGCTCTGGGAATTCGCCCTCGGCTCGCTGCTGGCGCTTGCGCTGCCGCACCTTCGGCCCGGCAAAGCGCTGCGGGTGGCCCTCGGCTGGGCGGGTCTCGCCGCGATGCTCTCCTGCGGTCTGCTGCTGACCGTGGACCGCTCCTTCCCCGGCTTCATTGCGCTGTGGCCGACGCTGGCCGCCGCCGCCATCATCGTGGCCGGACAGAGCGGCAGCCGCTTCGGCGTGGACCGTTTCCTGACCTGGAAGCCGCTGGTGAAGCTCGGCGACAACTCCTACGCCCTGTACCTCTGGCACTGGCCGCTCCTGGTGCTGGCCCTCGCCGGGACGGGCATCACCAACCCGAACCTGGTCCAGGGCCTCGCAATTGTTTCCGCGTCGATCGTGCTCGCCGTGCTGACCACCCGGTTTGTGGAGAAGCCGCTGCGCGACTGGCACTGGCCCCAGCGCCGCGTCTGGCGCACCGCCGTCGTGATCGCAGCATGCGGCGCCCTGCTGGCCGGGCCGGTGTCCGTATGGCAGAGCAAGATGATGGCGGATGAGGCCGTTGCCGCCGCGCAGCCGAGGGAACTGACCCCCGGCGCGGCCGCCCTGGCCCCCGAAAATGCCGGCAAGCCGACGCCGGAGGCCAAGATCATCCCGGCTCCCGTGGCCATGAAGAACGAGTGGGCCGACATCGACGGGCTGTGCACCGACGGAAACGTCCCCGGCGACCCGCTGCTCGCGGGCTGCCTGCAGAACAGCCGGCCGGACAAGGTCACCAAACGCATCGTGGTGCTCGGTGACTCCCACGCCCAGCAGTACATGGCCGCGCTCGGCCCGATCGCCCGCAGCCACGGCTGGGAAGTCGTCGCCCTCCTGAAGGGCAACTGCCGCTTCGGCGGGGAGTCCCCGGAAAGGGACGCCGAATGCAACGCCTTCAACAAGGCCAGCGCCCAGTACGTCCTGGACCACCGGCCCGACGCGGTGTTCACCGTCGCCTCACTGACGCACAAAGACGCGCCCTTTGAGACCGAGGTGCCGCAATACCTCGAAGGCATCGAGCCCTTCACCGCCGCCGGCATGGACGTGGTCGGCATCCGCGACAACCCCCGCTTCAACATGAACATGCCCGAATGTGTCCAGAAGAACGGACCCGACGCCGTCAAGTGCAACGTTCCGCTGCAGGAGTCCCTTGCCGAGTCTTCACCTCTGGACGCGTACCGCGGGAAGGTTCCGCGTCTGCACCTGATGGACCTCAGCGACTTCATCTGCGCCGATGGGATCTGCCCGGCCGTGGTCGGAAATGTGTACGTCTACAAGGACGACAACCATCTGACCAAGACCTATGTCCAGACCATGATCCCCATGTTCGAACGGCGGCTGCTGAAGGCCACCGGCTGGACGTGACGGGGCGGCGTCACCGGGCCGGTGCCGTTGCTCACATTAGCGCCCCGGAATATGGGGATCGGCGCCAAGGTTCTACTATTTATTCAACACTTCTGCACAGGCCATGCCCGTAATGACGGGCTGGTCATCTGTTGCAATCCCTACCCGTAACCCGTACCCAAGGTAAGAGGCGCACTCATGACCCAGCCCGAACACAATCCCTTCGGCTTCATCGGACTGACGTACGACGACGTCCTGCTGCTGCCCGGCCACACCGACGTGATCCCCTCCGAGGCCGACACTTCCTCCCGGATCTCCAAGCGCATCTCGGTCCAGACCCCGCTGCTCTCCGCCGCGATGGACACGGTCACCGAGTCGCGGATGGCGATCGCCATGGCGCGCCAGGGCGGCCTCGGCGTCGTGCACCGCAACCTTTCCATCGCCGACCAGGCGGACCAGGTGGACCGGGTCAAGCGCAGCGAATCCGGCATGATCACCAACCCGCTCACCATCGGCCCCGAGGCCACGCTCGCCGAGCTGGACGAGATCTGCTCGCACTACCGCGTCTCCGGCCTGCCGGTCGTGGACGAGGGCATGCGGCTCCTGGGCATCGTCACCAACCGCGACACGCGCTTCGTGCCGGAAACCGACTTCCCGATCCGGCTTGTCAGCGACGTCATGACCAAGATGCCCCTCGTCACCGGGCACGTCGGCATCAGCCGCGAGGAAGCCTCGCACAAGCTGGCCACCAACAAGATCGAAAAGCTCCCGCTCGTGGACGAGCAGGGCCGGCTCAAGGGCCTCATCACCACCAAGGACTTCACCAAAGCCGAGCAGTACCCGCTGGCCACCAAGGACGAAGAAGGCCGCCTGCGCGTCGGTGCTGCCATCGGATTCTTCGGCGACGGCTGGGAGCGGGCCATGGCCCTGATCGACGCCGGCGTGGACGCGCTCTTCGTGGACACCGCCAACGGCCACTCCCAGGGTGTGCTCGACATGATCCGCCGGCTGAAGTCCGATCCCGTGGCGGCGCACGTGGACATCATCGGCGGCCAGGCCGCCACCCGCGAAGGCGCCCAGGCGCTCATCGATGCCGGTGCCGACGGCATCAAGGTCGGTGTGGGGCCGGGCTCCATCTGCACCACCCGCGTGGTCGCCGGCGTCGGTGTCCCGCAGATCACCGCCATCTACGAGTCCGCCAAGGCAGCCATTCCCGCCGGCGTGCCGCTGATCGCCGACGGCGGACTGCAGTACTCGGGCGACATCGGCAAGGCCCTGGTTGCCGGCGCAGACACCGTGATGCTTGGCTCCCTCCTCGCCGGCTGCGACGAGTCCCCGGGCGATCTGATCTTCGTCAACGGCAAGCAGTTCAAGCTCTACCGCGGCATGGGGTCCCTCGGCGCCATGCAGACCCGCGGCAAAAACACCTCCTACTCCAAAGACCGGTACTTCCAGGCCGACGTCTCCGGCGATGACAAGCTCATCCCCGAAGGCATCGAGGGCCGGGTGGCCTACCGCGGACCCCTGGCCTCGGTGGCCTACCAGCTGGTGGGCGGCCTCCGCCAGACCATGTTCTACACCGGCGCCCCGACCGTGCCCGAGCTCAAGGCCCGCGGCAAGTTCGTTCGGATCACGGCGGCCGGCCTGAAGGAATCCCACCCGCATGACATCCAGATGACCGTGGAGGCACCGAACTACGGTTCGCGCTAATCCCCGAGGCCTCCCTGACCTTGCTTCGCTGCGGTCAGGGAACCCGGGCGCCGGGGGCCCCAGCCGCTCCCTAACCTCGCAAGTCCGCACCGGCTCCCAACCCTCGCAAGCTCGGTTCGGGGCCCTCGCCGGAGCGGCTCCACGGCCAGGAACCCTGCGGGCGTGGCCCCAGCGCTGACACGCGACACACAGGCCATGGGGATCTCTCCCCATGGCCTGTCGGCGTCTGTGCAAGGTAGCCTCGAGGCTGGCCGTTGGTTCCGGGACTCCCGGACCGCGGAAAAGTGGCGCGGACAGCGGCACGGCGGCGCAGACTGCAGGGGGACAGCACGTGGCTAGTGGATTTCAGGGGGCGGACCCTGCCCAGCTCCGGCGGCTCGGCGCCCAAATGGGTGCGTCCGGCCGGACGCTGCTGGCACAGCTGGGCACGCTGGGGGCCGGCGTTGCCCAGGCACCGTGGCCAGGCCCCGACGCCGAACGGTTCCGGCACGACTGGCAGTCCAGCCACAGCAGAGCGTTGCGCCAGGCCGCCGCTTTCCTGGCCGCAGCGGGCGAGGAGCTGGTCCGCAACGCCGCGGAGCAGGAACAGGCCAGCCGGTCCGGCGGTGCCGGAACGGCAGCGGGCGCACACTCGACGGCGCCTGCCACTCCGCAACCTGCCGACCTCGACGGAAAGACGCCTGCGCAGATCCGGTCCTGGTGGGACGGGCTCGCCGCGGAGCAGCGCACGGCGTTTATTGCCGAGCATCCTGTCCTGGCCGGAAACACCAATGGCATCCCGTTCGAGGACCGCGTCCGCGCCAACGCCATCAATGCCCAGCACCGGATCGACTGGCTCCGCAGATCCGACCCGGAGCCCGAATTCAATCCGCTGATCATGGCGGCAGGGTATCCGGCCATGTACGTAAAGGAACACGAGGCGTGGGAGGCGCGGCAAGCGGGGAAGGATTACTTGCAGAGCGTAGTTGACGGAAAGGTCAAGCTCGCCGCCTACGACCCGGCGCACAGCGCGATTGTGGAAATGGTCGGCGACTACGACGCCGACACCACGACCGTCGTCACCTATGTGCCAGGAACCCGGACCAACGAGCAGTCGTTCTATGGCGGCGGCCCGCAATCCGTAGCCCAATGGCTGGTTGGTTCGGACCCAACGGAGGGCACAGTCGCTTTCGTCTACAAAGGATCCGAATTTCCCGACGGCGGCTTTGCCGAAGCCTTCTTCGACGAAGCCAAGAGCGACGATTTCGTGGCCGCGTCGGCCCCCGTGCTGCGGGATTTCCAGGCAGCCGTCGAGCTGGAGAAACCGGCCGGAGCGCAGGCAGTTGCCGTCGGCCACAGCTGGGGATTGCGGAACGTCACCGGATCCGAGGTCGCCGGCGCCCGCTACGACAAGGTCATCGCCCTGTCCGGAGCCGCGATGCCGCCGGGCTGGACAGCAGACCCAAGCACCCGGTACTCCAGCTACACGTACCCTGACATCCTGTTAACTGCGGAGCGCAGCGGAGTTGTGGGAGACAACTACCCCATGAAGGAGCCCGCCTTTGAGAAGCATGTGTACGCCCCGCCGGGAGGCAGCAACTGGCAGGAGGCCTACAGCATTGACAACCACAGCCTCATCGCCACGACGGATCCGTTCAATGCACCGGCCCTGGAAGACGTCCGAAATGAGATCCGTGCGCGGTAGGGGCGAGGTGACCGCCGGGGCCCGTCTTTGGTGCGGGGCCCTTGCCGTCAGCCTGTGCCTTGTCCTGTCAGCCTGCGGAGCAGGATCCGGAACACAAGAGAGCGAATCGATGACACCCATAACGTTGGAAACCGCCAAGTCCAAGCTCCTGGCCGTGCAGCACGAGATCATCGGGATGGTGCCGACCGACGTTGTCGTCTCCGTGTTCGAAAACGACACCTCCAGCCTGATGCCCTGCCGGGGCGAGCAGAAGAAGTGGGTGGGGACCGGGCAGGTCGAGCTGCTGCCGGGCCTGGACCGGACGAAGTTCCTGGACGAAGTCCGGGATTCCCTCTCCGGCCGGTCGGGCTGGTCCGCGACGGACGGCACGGACAACGACGGTAATCGCCGGGTGGAGCTCCTCCATGAAGACGGCACGCAGTTGCTGGTGTCCTTCTGGGACGGCCCGGAGAGCCTTCAGGTCGGCAGCTTCAGCGCGTGCTTCGAGTTCCCGGAATACCAATACGGCGAGAAGTACTAGGCGGTCGGGGCGGCAGCGAAACCCTGCCTGCCCCGCGTCGGCGGCCCCAACTAGGCTGGAGGCATGTCCGAACTCCTACCCGCGCGTGAGCCGAAGCGGAAACTGGCGCTGAGGCCCTACGCCCGGGCGGTGGCCCAGGTGCTGCGCGTCAGCTTCCGGGCCTCGCCCGCCGCCGTCGTGATGAAGGTCGTGGGCTCGCTGATCTCGGCGCTGCTGCCGCTCGTCACCACCTACTTCGCCGCGCTCACCACCACGGCCCTCGCAGCCGCATATGCGGGCAATGCCGAGGCAGGGCAGCAGGCCATTGTCTACGTCGTCATCACGGCGGCGCTGGGACTGTTCTGGGGCGCCTTCAGCAGCGTCGACCGGTACATCCAGCAACTCATGAGTTTCAAGGTCGGCGCGATCGTGGGCGACCTGATGTACGAGCGGTTCCTGGCCCTCGATTTCTGGCGCTACGACGACAAGGAAACGGTGGACCTGTACGACCGGGCCAAGCGCTTCTCCGATTCCTACGCCCGCGTCCTGGACCGGATCGCCGCCATTTTCACCCAGCTGATCTCGGTGATCCTCGCGATCGGCGCGCTGATGCTGGTCAGCTGGTGGATCGCCGTGATCGTCCTCGTGGCGATCGTGCCCAGCGTCTACCTGCAGTTCAAGCTCTCCCGCGAACAGATCGCGCACTGGAACACGCAGGTGGACTCGCGCCGGCAGCGGCGGATGATCGAAACCAACCTCCTGCGGCCCCAGCACATCGCCGAAATGCGCCTCTACGGAATCGTCGGCTACCTGATGGGGCTGCGGTCACGGCTCCGGGACGCGGATGAACGGAGGCGGCTGGACTTCCAGAAGCGATACATCCCCAAGCAGCTCGCCGCGGATGCCCTGCAGTACGGGGCCGAGGTTGTGTCGCTGATCTGGGTGGTCGGCCAGATTATCGTCCACGCGCAGCCTGTGGGGCAGTTCCTCTACGTCCAGCAGATCGTCAGCCGGGCCTTGTCCACGGCCAACAGCCTGGTCTCCTCGCTCAGCTCGATCGACGAGGACCTCGCCAACCTCAAGGACTACGAGCTGTTCATGGCGCTGCCGGTCCACTCCGACCACGCCCCGCCCCTGCTGCAGGCGCCCAGGACGGTGGAGCTGCGGGACATCCGCTTCACCTACACGGGCAGCGAGCTTGAGGTCATCAAGGGCATTTCGCTGACCATCCGCGAGGGCCAGCACGTCGCGGTCGTGGGGGAGAACGGCGCCGGCAAGTCCACCCTCATCCGGATCCTCGCCGGGCTCTACCGCCCGGACTCCGGGCAGGTGATGCTCGACGGCGTCGACCTCGCCGCCGTCGACGTGAAGTCCTGGCACCGCCATCTGGCGGTGCTCAGCCAGGAGTTCCTGAAATACGAGTTCGCCACCGCCGCGGAGAACATTCTCTTCGGCGACGTCGAATCACCGCGCGACGACGAGCGGATCCGCCGCTCCGCCGCCGACGCGGAGGCCCTGGAGTTCATCAACAAACTGCCCAACGGCTTGGACAACCACGTCAGCAACTGGATGGAGGACCCGCGCGGACGGAAGGGGAGCGGGCTGTCCGGCGGGCAGTGGCAGCGGCTGGCGATGGCACGGAACTTCTACCGCAGCGCCTCCTTCATGGTCATGGACGAACCGACGTCGGCCATCGACGCCCTAGCGGAACACCGGATCTTCACCCGGCTCTTCGCCGAACGCAGCAGCACCATCATCGCGATCAGCCACCGCCTCGCCACCATCGAGAAGGCGGACATCGTCTACATGCTCGAGGACGGACGGATCGTGGAACAGGGCACCCACAAGGAGCTGGTGGCCCTGCGCGGCCGCTACTTCCGGATGTTCGAGTCCCAGCTCGCCGTGGACGACGCCGAAGGCATTTGAGGCGTCCACGGCTTCAGCTCCGGGAGGGGAACTTCTTCGCATCGGCGGTCGCCTCCACCACGGTGGTCCGGACCCGCGCCAGGCTGGGTTCCGGGGGAACGCTGCTGAAACCAAAAGTGACTCCCGGCCGGATGGCAGTCAGGGACCCGGCGTCTCCGCCGTCCCAGCCGACACTCGCCGACTCGATGCTGTGAAGATCGGTCACGCCGTAGTACTCCTGCCGTCCGCCTTTAGCGGCACCCGCGGTGCGAACGCCCGGGCTGAGCCGGGACGCGAGCGGGTTGACGGCCCGCAGCCAATCAGGATGCACAGCGACCGGCGGGGGGACCAGCCGTGCGATACTGCCCAGCCGGGTCCGCGCGCCCATGGCGGCGCGGATCCGGAGTGGACCGGCGTCAACCCTGAGCTGGTGCGCGGCGCGGGACGCGGCGACGTCGAGCACGCGGGTCTCGTCAAAGTTGTAGACCGCGGCGATGAAGTCGGCCACCTCGGCGGTCGGGGCGAGCAGGATCCGGTGGCCGGAAGGCAGTTCCACCATGGCGTCGGCGAACGGCCCGAAGGGGGACTGCTGCCAGAGACCCACCACCGCCCGCAAACCGGACGCCGTCCCGATCCCGGCAATGTGGCCGTCGAAGACCCACCGTTTCCTCATCCCGCCAGACTACTGGCCGCAGCGGCACCGCCGTCACGCCGGACCGCCTCCGGCGGTGACGGGCGCTCGCTGGGATAACCTAGAGCAGTGACTTACGAGATTGAGATTGGCCGAGGCAAGCGTGGGCGCCGTGCCTACTCCCTGGATGACATTGCGATCGTCCCCAACCGACGGACGCGTGATCCCAAGGATGTGTCCGTCGCGTGGCAGATCGATGCCTACAAGTTCGACATGCCGGTCATCGCTGCTCCCATGGATTCGGCCATGTCGCCGGAGACCGTCATCGCCCTGGGCCGCCTCGGCGGGCTCGGTGTCCTGGACTTGGAGGGCCTCTGGACCCGCTACGAGGACCCGCAGACCGTGCTGGACCAGATCGCTGCGCTCCAGGACGAAACCAACAGCCCGGCCGTCACCCGCCGGATGCAGGAGCTCTACCAGGCCCCGATCCAGCCGGAACTGATCACCTCCAGGCTCGCCGAGATCCGCGCCGCCGGCGTCACCGTGGCGGGCTCCCTCACCCCGCAGCGGACCCAGGAACACTACAAGACCGTCGTGGCCGCCGGCGTCGACATCTTCGTGATCCGCGGCACCACCGTCTCGGCCGAGCACGTCTCGAAAGACCACGAGCCGCTCAACCTCAAGCAGTTCATCTACGAACTCGACGTCCCCGTGATCGTCGGCGGGGCCGCGGGATACACCCCGGCGCTGCACCTCATGCGCACCGGTGCCGCCGGCGTGCTGGTCGGCTTCGGCGGCGGCGCCACGAGCACCACCCGACGCGCCCTGGGCATCCACTCGCCCATGGCCTCCGCCATCTCCGACGTCGCCGCCGCCCGGCGCGACTACATGGATGAGTCCGGCGGCCGCTACGTCCACGTGATCGCCGACGGCGGCATGGGCTCCTCCGGTGACATCGTCAAGGCCATCGCCATGGGCGCCGACGCCGTGATGCTGGGCAGCGCCCTCGCCCGCGCCGAAGAAGCCCCGGGCAAGGGCTGGCACTGGGGCCAGGAGGCGCACCACCTTGAACTTCCCCGCGGTGACAGGGTCAACGTCGGCACCGTCGGACCGCTCGAGGAGGTCCTCTTCGGACCCGGCCACCACACCAACGGAACCGCCAACCTGATCGGTGCGCTGCGCCGTTCCATGGCAACCACCGGGTACTCGGACCTGAAGGAATTCCAGCGCGTCGACGTCGTCGTGTCGCCTTACGCCGGAAACTGACGCCCCCTGCCCATCCGGGGAAGTTGGAAGTAGTGTGGTGCACTACGAGCTTTGATCCGGATGGAGGCGTGAAATGAACAGTTTTCCCGGCGGTTCTCCCAAGGCCGGCGGTGCCCTTGGGCCTGCGGAACGCGACGCGTCCCTCGCGGTACTCAGGGGCACCACGGACCCCGGCAAGGAACTCGACATCCTGATCGTCGGCGGCGGAATCGTCGGGACCGGCGCCGCCCTGGACGCCGTCACGCGCGGCCTGAGCGTTGGCATCGTCGAGGCCAACGACTGGGCCGCAGGCACGTCCTCCCGCTCCTCGAAGCTCATCCACGGCGGCCTCCGCTACCTGGAGATGCTCGACTTCGCCCTCGTCAAAGAGGCGCTGCACGAGCGTGGGCTGATCCTCTCGGTGCTGGCACCGCACCTGGCCCGGCCGGTCCCGTTCCTCTACCCTCTCCACAAACCGTTCCTGGAACGGCCCTACATCGGCGCCGGCATCGCCCTTTACGACGCCATGTCCATCACCGGCGGGCACAGCCGCGGCGTCCCCTTCCATAAACACCTGAGCCGCCGGGGGACCCTGCGCGCTGCGCCGAGCCTCAAAGACGACGCCTTCGTCGGATCCATCCGCTACTACGACGGCCAGGTCGACGACGCCAAGTACGTCGCCAACCTGATCCGGACCGCGGCGCACTACGGCGCCCACGCGGTCAACCAAATGTCGGTTGTGGACTTCGTGCGCGAAGGCGAGCGCGTGGTCGGCGCCAAAGTGGTCAACCACGAGGACGGCTCCAGCTTCAATATCCGGGCCAAGCAGGTCATCAACGCCACCGGCGTCTGGACCGACGAAACCCAGGCCATGGTCACCGACCGCGGCCAGCTCAAGGTGCGCGCCTCCAAGGGCATCCACCTCGTGGTGCCGCGCGACCGGATCCAGTCCACGGTGGGGCTGATCCTGCGGACCGAAAAGTCCGTCCTCTTCGTCATCCCCTGGGGCCGGCACTGGATCATCGGCACCACCGACACCGACTGGCACCTGGACAAGGCCCACCCGGCCGCGTCCAGCAAGGACATCGACTACATCCTCGAACATGTGAACAAAGTCCTGAAGCGGCCGCTGACCCGCGAGGATGTCGAGGGGGTCTACGCCGGGCTCCGGCCGCTGCTCGCCGGCGAAAACGACTCCACGGCCAAGCTTTCCCGCGAACATGTCGTGGCCCACCCGGTGCCCGGGCTCGTCGTGGTGGCCGGCGGCAAATGGACCACCTACCGGGTCATGGCCAAGGACGCCGTCGACGAGGCGACCCGCAGCATGGACGAACGGGTCCCGCCCAGCTGCACGGAATCCATTCCGCTGCTCGGTGCCGGCGGATTCAAGGCCGCGTGGAACAAACGCAACCGGATGGCCGAGGAGACCGGCGTCCACGTGGCGCGGATCGAGCACCTGCTGAACCGCTACGGTTCAATGGCCCCGGAAGTGCTGGCCCTCATAACGGAGAACCCGGAACTGGGCGAGCCCCTGCCGGGTGCGGACGATTACCTTGCCGCCGAGGCCGTGTACGCCGCCACCCATGAGGGCGCCCGCCACGTGCAGGATGTCCTGACCCGCCGGACCAGGATTTCGATCGAGGCCTGGGACCGCGGTGTGTCCGCCGCACCGGTAGTCGCTAAACTGATGGGAGAAGTCCTCGGCTGGAGCGATGCCCAGCGCGAGGGCGAGATCAAGCACTACCTGGCCAGGGTCGACGCCGAACGGCTCAGCCAGGAGCAGCCGGACGACGAATCTGCGGACGCAGCACGCCTGGGCGTCGAGGACATCGTTCCGCTGCGTTGACCGGCAGCGTCCGCCGGCAGCCTCGACCCCGAGACTGCCGGCGCACTGACGCCACTTCGAAGGGACACCACTTGGCGGAACCACTTGACCGGTACGACGCCGAGCTCACCACCCCCGACATGGTGATCCTCGAAATGGACGCCACCGACAAGCTCGATGCCGCCTCCCAATTGGCGGAACGGATGCATGCCGCCGGCCGCATTTCGGATCTCGCCGGCTTCCTCAAGCACGTCAACGCCCGTGAGCACCAGCTGGCCACGGGCCTGCCCGGCGGCATTGGCCTGCCCCACGCCCGCAGCGAATTCGTCTCCAGAACGTCCATCGCCGTCGGCATCACCAAATACGGCAAGGCGCTCGATTTCGGCGCTGCCGACGGGCCCGCAACGGTGGTCCTCCTGATCGCGACGCCTGCCAGCTCGTTTTCCGAGCACCTCGAGGTGCTGGCCACCCTCGCCCGGTCATTGTCGAAGGAATCATTCCGCGAGTCCCTCCGCCGGGCCTACGACGCCGAAGTGATCGCGGAACTCATCAACTCCAGCCTGGTCTTCTTCGACCACTAAAAAGCTGACGGCTGCCCCACTCTTTCGCCCCGTTTCGTTGTTCTACACGCCGACGAAGTACGGTTAAGGGGTGCTGAAAACTGCCCTCAAACCCCGCTGGATCGCCGGACTGGTGTTCGCGATCGTCGTATCAGGGGTGTTTGTGCTGCTCAGCCAGTGGCAGTTCGGCCGCTCGACCCAGCCGGAGGTGACCGTCTCCACCACGACGGAGGACCCCAAACCGCTCACCACGGCGCTCCAGCCCGGGGACTTCTTCCCCGGTTCAATCGCAGACCAGGTCGTCACCGCGACCGGAAGCTACGACCCGCAGAAGCAGGTCCTGGTCCCGGGCCGGCTGAACGGCGGTGCCTCGGGCTACTGGATCGTCTCGGCCCTGGCCGTGAAGGACGCCCCCGTGCTGACCGGAGCCGGCGCCTCGCCCCAGACCTGGATCCCGGTCGCCCGCGGCTGGGTTGCCGACCCCGCGGACGCCGCCGCGCCGCCGTCGGGCGTCATTGAACTGACCGGACGCCTGCTGCCGTCCGAAGCCCCGCTGCCGGGGACCGACGCCGGCCCCGGGCGGGCCAGCGCCGTGTCCGTCGCTGAACTCATCAACATCTGGGACATCAGCAGCTATCCCGGCTTTGTCGCGGCGACTTCCGAAGTCTCCGCCGGCAGCGAAGCCGGTGCCGCCTCGTCCGGCGGAGAGGTGAAGCCACTGAACATCGGGCCGCAGCCACCTGCCGGAAAGATCAACTGGCTCAACCTCTTCTACGCCGCCGAGTGGGTGGTGTTCGCCGGGTTCGCGCTGTTCATCTGGTGGCGCCTGGTGAAGGACGACTACCGCCGCGGACTCGAGGACGCCCTCGACGAGGAGCAGGACGCCGCGGCGCAACCCGTCCCCGACCCCGACCCCACCGAACCGCGCACCACCGAAACGCGCACCACCGAAACGCGCACCACCGAAACGAAAGTGCAACCATGATCGAGCCCCAGCCGGCCGTACAGCCGCAGCAGTCCAACGCAACGGGAACCACGGGCGGCAAGAAGCGCCGCTTCGGCGGAACCGAGGCCCAGATCCGTTCTGCGCTGAAGTTCTACAAGGTCCTCGCGTACATGACCGGCTCCATGCTGCTCCTGCTCTGCGCCGAGCTGATCGCCCGGTACGCGTTCGGGCAGTACCTTTTCGCGGGCGGCACCAACGCCGTCACGGGCGAGCCGTTCGGCTTCGGATTCGCCGACGCCGAACCGCCCGGAGTCATCGGCGGCGTGAACCTCTCCGTGGCCGTGCTGATCGTGCACGGCTGGATGTACGTCGTGTACCTCATGTCCAACTTCCGCCTGTGGTCGCTGATGCGCTGGCCGTTCATGAAGATGATCATCCTGGCGCTCGGAGGCGTAGTGCCGTTCCTGTCCTTCTTCGTGGAGACGAAATTCCACGCCGAGGTGGAGGCCGAGCTGGCCGCCAACCCGCAGGCCCCGCAGCGCTACTGACCCTGCGTCACGTGCGGCCGGCCGCCCGCCGTCGGGCTTCCGTGTGAGTTCGCTTACCCGGCGGCCGTTTCCGGGCCCGGACCGGCTTCTCAATGTGCGGGCCGGCGGCGCCGCAAAGTAGGCTTGTACGGTGACTACTCCCACTGCATCCCAGACGTCCCACAAGCCCGTGCTGGTTGTTGACTACGGTGCCCAGTACGCGCAGCTGATCGCCCGCCGCGTCCGGGAAGCCAACGTGTATTCGGAAGTGGTTCCGCATACCTACAGCACCGAGCAGCTCCTGGCCAAGAATCCCGCCGCCATCATCCTCTCCGGCGGCCCCGCCAGCGTCTACGCCGAAGGCGCGCCCAGCGTCGGCGCGGACCTCTTCGAGGCCGGAATCCCGGTCTTCGGCATCTGCTACGGCTTCCAAGCCATGGCCAACGCCCTCGGCGGCAAGGTGGCCCAGACCGGGCTCCGCGAGTACGGTGCCACCGAGACCACCACCATCGGAGAAGGCCGCTCCATCCTGGCGGGCATGCCCCAGCACCAGAGCACCTGGATGAGCCACGGCGACTCCGTGCACGAAGCCCCGGAAGGCTTTGAGGTCCTCGCGACGACGGCGGGCGCCGAAGTCGCCGCCTTCGCCAACGAAGAGAAGAGCCTCTACGGAGTGCAGTGGCACCCCGAAGTGAAGCACTCGGCGTATGGCCAGCAGGTCCTCGAGAACTTCCTGTTCAAGGGCGCCAAGCTGGAGCCGAACTGGACCGCCGGCAACATCCTCGAGGAGCAGGTCGACCGGATCCGCGAACAGATCGGCGACGCCCGGGTCATCTGCGGCCTGTCCGGCGGCGTGGACTCCGCCGTCGCCGCCGCCCTGGTTCAGCGCGCTGTGGGCGACCAGCTGACCTGTGTGTTCGTGGACCACGGGCTGCTGCGCGAAGGCGAGGCCGAACAGGTCGAACGCGACTTCGTGGCCGCGACCGGCGTCAAGCTCTACGTCGCCAACGAGCAGGAGCGCTTCCAAGCCGCCCTCGCCGGTGTCAGCGACCCGGAGACCAAGCGCAAGATCATCGGCCGCGAATTCATCCGCGCCTTCGAGGAAGCCGAACTGGCGATCATCGCCGAGGCTGCCGCGCACGGCGAGAAGATCAAGTTCCTCGTCCAGGGCACCCTGTACCCCGACGTCGTCGAATCCGGCGGCGGCGAAGGTGCCGCGAACATCAAGAGCCACCACAACGTGGGCGGCCTGCCGGAAGACCTGCAGTTCGAACTCGTCGAGCCGCTGCGCGCCCTGTTCAAGGACGAGGTCCGCGCCGTCGGCGCCCAGTTGGGCCTGCCGCAGGAAATCGTGGGACGCCAGCCGTTCCCCGGCCCGGGACTCGGCATCCGGATCGTCGGCGAAGTCACCAAGGAGCGGCTGGACCTGTTGCGCAAGGCCGACGCCATCGCGCGGGCGGAACTGACCGCCGCCGGACTCGACAACGAGGTCTGGCAGATGCCGGTTGTGCTGCTGGCCGATGTCCGCAGCGTCGGTGTCCAGGGCGACGGCCGGACTTATGGCCACCCGATCGTGCTGCGCCCGGTCTCCTCCGAAGACGCCATGACGGCGGACTGGTCGCGGCTGCCCTATGACCTGCTGGCCAGGATCTCGAACCGCATTACCAACGAGGTGGACGGCGTGAACCGCGTGGTGCTCGATGTGACGAGCAAACCGCCGGGAACCATCGAATGGGAATAGCCCGGTAAAGGGTGAGTGAAAATGGCCGGTCTCCGTGGGAGGCCGGCCATTTCACGTTTGGGCACTTCACGTCCTGGCATTTCCCGTCCGGGCGCCTCCCGGCACGGATTCGTGCGGCCGCTGCGGGCGGAGGATGGCGTTCCGGCAAATTCGGCCCGAATTTGCGTCCCACCAGTGTTGCGGAGCCTCGCCAGCGCCGGATTCGGGCTACCCTCGAAAGCATGCCGGTATGGTCCAGGACGTCCCGCGCGAGCACGGAAAACGTGAGCAGAGTAAACGCGAGCACAGAAAAGAAGGCAGCAGTGTCAGTTGGTCAAGGCCACCCCGAGGGCTCCGAGGAGCTCAGGAAATGGCTGTCGGGGCTCAAACCCGTCACCGGAGCGGACACCATGCTGCGCTTCACCAAGACGCCTGAAGGCTCCATCGACCTGACCCACGCCCATCCCTCCGGCCTGGCGCAGCTGATGGCCGGCCGGCGCACCCGGCTCTCCACCCTGATCCGTGACCACCAGCAGTACGTCGTCGCCGCGCGGGCCTCCCGCAACCTGCGCTCCAAGATTTTCGAACTCGCCAACGACCGCGGCATCGACGCGGGGTACTTCTCCGCGGGCACTGTCGTCTGGACCTCCGCCGTCGGAGGCAAACCCCAGCGCGTTTCAGCCCCCGTTATGCTGGCCGCCATCTCCCTGACGGTCCGGCCGGGCGAGGATGACTACGAACTGCAGCTGACCGAACAGGCCAAGATCAACCCTGCGCTGATCCGGCACCTGAAAACCATCCACGGGATCGTCTTCGACGTCAACGCCGTCACCCGCATGGCCTACAGCACCGCCCGGTTTGATCCGCAGCCTGTCCTCGACCGCCTTGGCACCCTCATCCAGCCGATCCACGGCGCCGACGTCGAACACAACCTTCTGGTCTCCACCTTCGCCGACCTGTCCGGAAGCCTCGACGACCCGTGGATCAACGGGAACCATCCCCTCGTGTCGGCGCTGGGCCGCGCTGCCGCCGGCGGAGCGGTGGAAGTTCCTGAGCTCAAGACCGGGCGCTTCCCCACCACCGACGAGCGCGACCCGGCCGATGAACTGCTCCTGCTCGACGCCGACACGGACCAGCAGTACGTCGTCGACGCCGTCCGCGCCGGGGACTCGCTCGTGGTCAGCAGCCCGCCCGGCACCGGCCAGACCCAGACGGCCATCAATACCATCGGGGCCCTCGTCGACCAGGGCAAGACCGTCCTGGTGGTGGGGGACCGGCGTGCCAGCCTGGGCGAGATCTCCGCCGAGCTGGACACCCTGGGGCTGGATTCCGCCCTGTTCCAGCTCGCCGGCAACGCAACGCCGCTGCAGCTCAAGGGCCAGCTCGTCCGGGCGATCGTGCGCAACGAGAAGTCCCTCGAGCCCCAGCTTCGCAATCTGCACACCACCCTGATCGAGCACCGCCACGCCCTGCGTGACCACGTCGCTTCACTGCACAACGTCCGCCAGCGATGGGGCTGCTCACCGTACGAGGCCATGCAGTCGCTGGCCGCGCTGACCTCGATCCAGCCCGCACCGGCCACCACCGTCCGGCTCAAGCGCAGCGTGCTGGACAGCATCCGGGACCGGGAGGAACTGGCCGGGCGGCTGCACCGGGCGGCCGAGCTGGGAAGCTTCAGCCGGGCATCGACGACGAGCCCCTGGCACGGCGCCCGCCTCCTGACCCGCAAGGAAACCCAGGAAGCCCAGCAGGTGGCCCGCTCCGTGGCGCGGAAGCTTCCTGAGCTGCGGGAACTCATGAACGGCGTCGCCGACCATGCCGAGATCCGACTTGGCAGCACGTTCGCCGAATGGGGCGACCAGGTTGAGCTCCTCGTTGCGGTGCGCGAAAGCCTCGACAAGTTCACCCCGGATATCTTCGACCGTCCGGTCCACGACCTCATCTCCGCCACCGCAGCCTCCTCCTGGCGCCGCGAACGGAACATCGAGATGCCATCCATGCAGCGCTCCCGCCTGCGGCGGGTCGCTAAGGAGTATGTCCGCCCGGGCGTCCACATCGCCGACCTGCACAGCTCCCTCGTCCTCGTCCAGGAACAGCGGGCCGCGTGGTCCGGCTACGCCACGACGCAGCGCCATCCGGCGGTCCCCTCCGGCCTGGCGGAGATCATCGGCCTGTACCGCGAACTCGAAGCAGAACTGGCCGAAATGGGCCAGGCCGTGAGGCACACAGCGGCGGGCGGCGAGCTGCACAACACGCCCTATGAGCAACTCATAGAGCGCCTGGAGCGGCTGGTGGCCGACACCGGGACGCTGGAGACCCTGCCGGAGCGGACGCTCCTGGTGGAGAACATGCGCGAGCATGGCCTCGGCGAACTTCTCGCCGACCTTGCCGAACGCGAAGTTCCGGCCGGATCCGTGGCCGCGGAGCTCGAGCTCGCCTGGTGGCAGTCCGCGCTGGAAGCCATGATCAGCGGGGATGACTACCTGGCTATGTCCGACGGCGACGCCCTCCGCCAGCTGGAAGCCGAGTACCGTCTCGCGGACAACGCCCACATCGCCAGCGGCGCGGCCCGACTGCGCTGGAAGCTTGCAGAACGCTGGCGGGCCGCCATCGCTGAGCACCCGCGCCAGGCGGAGCTGCTCCGCAGCCTGCTCAAGGACGGCAGGGTCACACTGTCGGCCTTGACCGGGCAGGCCCCGGAACTGCTGCCCATGCTGGTCCCCGTGTGGTCGGTCAGCCCCTACCTCCTGACCGCGGTACTGCCGGCGACACAGCGGTTCGACGCCGTCGTCATCCTTGATGCCGAGGCGACGTCGCTGCAGGCTGTCCTGCCGGCCCTCGCCCGCGCCCAACAGGTCATTGCCTTTGGTGACGACCGGATCGCCAGCCCGCGCACCTTCACCGTCAGTGTGGAGCGGCTCGCCGCCGGCGAAAGCTCCCACCAGGGTGTCGAGAGCGCCTACAAGGCGCTGGCCGCCGTCTTGCCCGTCTGGAACCTGCGGAACGTCTACCGTGCCGTTGACGAAGACCTCGTGCGGCAACTGAGCAAGGGCTTCTACGACAGCGGGCTGCGCCGGTTGCCGGAGGGCCAGTCCGCCACCGGCCTGGACCGCGCCCTGACCGTCGAGTACCTGCCGGACGGCACCGGACTGCCCAGCGCGGACCACGACGGCGTCGAATCCGTCGTGGCCGAGGTGAACCGTGCGGTGGAACTTGTTTTCGAACACGCCCGCCTGCGGCCTCGGACTTCGCTGGCCGTTGTCACCGGCAGCCTCCGGCACGCTGCCCGGATCGGCGAGTCCATCCGGCTTCAGCTGCCCAACCATCCGCTGCTGGCCGGCTTCTTCACGGCCGGGGAGGAATCCTTCCGGGTGGTGGACCTGGAACGCGCCCAGGGCCTGGTCCGCGATCACGTGATCTTTTCACCGGGCTATGGCCGCACCCCGCACGGGCGCGCATTGCACAGCCTCGGTCCGCTGTCCGCGGACGGCGGACGGGCCAGGTTCGCCCTCGCCATGACACGGGCGCGCCGGTCCCTGCACGTGCTGAGCTGCTTCCGTCCCGAGGACCTGGACGTGACCCGGCTGAGCCACGGAGCAGTGGACTTCTACGAACTCCTGGACCGGGAAATCGCCGGCAACTCCGATCTTGGCAGCCCGGCGTCGCGCGCCGCCGCCAGCGAACAGGCCCTGGGGGCAGATCCCCTTGTGGCTGACCTCGGCGACCGGCTCCGCGCCCGGGGCGCCCGGGTCTGGCACCAGTACGACGGCGCCCTGAACATGGTGGCCGCAGCCGACCCGCTGAGCACCCTCGGACAGGACGACGCCGAAATTCCCTGGCCCGTGGCCATTGAGTCCGACGGCACCGAGCAGTACCGCAGGCTGACCGTCCGCGAACGCAGCAGGCTGCGCCCGCAGCTCCTGGAGCGACTTGGCTGGCGTTACATGCCACTATGGACCATAGAGGTCTTCACCGATCCTTCGGCCTGCGCCGACCGCATCGGCGGGTACCTTGGCCTGGAGAAACCGGCCGTAACGCACCGGAAGCAGGCCTCGCCGGGATTCTTTGACGACGACGTCGAGAACCTGGCCGTGAACGAAGCGCAGGCCGCGGAGGAGCGGCCGCCGTCCGGGTGGCCGGACGGCGCGCAATATTACAGAACAGATCAGGGCAGTAAGGAGGCCGGCGGCATGACTGCAGACGGCGATACCCGAAACAGCGGCGAATCCCGGAACGACGGCGAGATCCAGACCAGCGAGGAAACCCGGGACCGCGGCCGGGACAACCTTTCGCAGCCGGCCGCGCCGGCAACCGTCCCTGCCGGCGTGCTGCCGAACAGAGCCGCCGAAGACGATCCGCGGCGCTGGGGCGACGAGCCGGGCGGTTACGACCACGACTCCTGGCTGCAGGAGCAAAAGCCTCCGCACTGGGGCTAAGGGACCGACCCGGGACGAACCTCGGGCAGCGGCCCCGGCGGAGTTGCGGACGGGCTGCGGCCGCTCTGCCCGGCTAGCCCGGTACGGCCCCCACCAGGACAAAGAACAGCTTCCCCTGCGTGGAAGCGCCGGCGAGACGGCGTGCCTCATCGGCATCGGCAGCGACGACCATGAGGCCCTCCGTTTCCCCGGCGGCCAGCCACTGGCCCGCCTCGTTGCCGTGCCCGGAGGTCCACAGCACCGGCACTGCCGCAGCCAGCACCTGGGACGCAGCCGTCTGGTCAAAGGTGCCGCCGGTTGTCATGACCACATTAACGAGTTGTCCGGGGGAGAGCAGCTGGATTGATGCGGGATCGGCCATCCGGAGCGGTACGGCGGCCGTTCCCGGAGGGCTTCCCGCCAGCAGGCCGGGCCCAAGAAGTTGCGAATCGGACAGCAGCTGGCCCTTCCGGAGCGCCACGGCAAGCTGCTTGCCGTGCGGTGAATCGTTGCCGCCAAAGCTGCCCGCCGGCACGAGGTCCCGCGGGACGCTCAGCAGGGTCAGGTCTTCCGGGCCGAGTACCTCCCCGGACGGCAGGTCCCTGGCAGCGGCGAAGGCGGAGACCGTGAAGGCCGGGGCCGGCGTGAGCTGCTGCACGGTGATGCCCGCCGCGATGCACAGCAGCAGTGCCACAGTCAGCCGCCGGTTGCGCTCCAGCCAGCGGACCAGACGGCGGAAGGGCCGGCCGGCGGGTTTCCGTGCCCGCGGCGGACTCCCCGAGTTCCGGCCGCCGGAACTGCGCCCAACGGAACGGGCGCCGAACGCGGGAAGCGAGGGGCGCAAGGCACCGCGAAGCAGGGCACGAAGGATTTCCGCCGGGAAGTTGCCGGCGGCCGGGACGGAACGCGCAACGGTGGCCATGGTGCGACCCTACGCATCGGCGGGAACGCCGGGCGGGCGCAGTTTGGGCTATGTGGAGAAACGGCCAAGACATTCCGCGGTCAGGCGGCAATCCGCTGCGGACCCGCAACCGTGCGGGCAGTACCTAGCTTGCGGAAGCCGCGGCGGGCGCCGGAGTTGCAGCCGGGGCAGGAGCCGGGGAAACCGTGCTGCCCTTGGTGTCGCGTGAGTCGGTCCGGTAGAAACCGGAGCCCTTGAAGACGACGCCCACGCTGTTGAACTTCTTGCGGAGCGTGCCCTGGCACTCGGGGCAGGACGTGAGGGAGCTGTCGGTGAACGACTGCACGATCTCGAAGGCGTGGCTGCAGTCCTTGCAGGCGTATGCATACGTGGGCACTGGAAATCCTCACTCTGGGACAAACGAGCAGGTCCCGTGCTGTCCGGTCCGGATTGCTGCCGGGATGTCTCCGGCGGAATCCGTGACTTAGCAGTCGCAGGGCCTGAGTGCTAATTCTATCACCCCGGCCGCGCGGCCCCTCATGCGCTATGGCTGCAGCGGGAGCAGGCCGCCCGGGGTCAGGGCGGCGGCCACCTTCCGGTCGAAGGACTCTGCCGGGATGCTGCCGGCCGGAAGCACCTCGCTGTCGAAGACGACCGCGGCTGTCGGCAGGGGCGGCAACAACCCGCCGTCGGACGCCCCGGCCCGGGACGGCAGGAGGGCCGTCAGCGCCGCCAGGAACTTGTCGTAGTACCCGCCGCCTTGACCGATCCGGTTCCCGGAAAAATCGACGGCGGTGGCAGGCAGGACGATGCCGTGCGCGTGCAGCATGACCGTTGTGCCGTGGCGTTCTCCCGCGGGCTCCTGGATCGGCGCATAGCGGCTTCGGACCGATTCGGAGGCCGGCGTCCAGTACACCCAGCTCAGCTCCAGGCCGGGTTCGCAGACCGGGAGCAGGAGCCTGTGCCCTGCCTCATGCAACGCCGTCAGCAGGGGAAGCGTCGGCGGCTCGGAACCCACGCCCAGATAGGCGGCAAAGGTGCCCGGGCGGCCGCCGGTCAGGCCGGAAGCCCATGCAAGGCCGTGCCGGGCGATGTCCGTCCCGGCATTCGACAGGCCGGCGTTCGTCAGCGCGGCGCGCCTGGCCCGGTGGCCGGCCCGGATCTCTTCTTTTGACGCCATGACGCCCCGTCCCTCCGCGTGATGCAGCCGGGAGAGGAGGTTCTCCGGCGGCTCGAATGATTACGCAATGTTTGGTCCCTCCGTTAGATTAGTCGAGTGACTACACTCAACGCTCCGGTCCGCAAGGCCGTCATTCCCGCAGCCGGCCTCGGCACCAGGTTCCTCCCGGCCACGAAGGCCATGCCGAAGGAAATGCTGCCCGTCGTGGACAAACCGGCCATCCAGTACGTCGTCGAGGAAGCCGTCAACGTCGGCCTGAACGACATCCTGATGATCACCGGACGCAACAAGCGCGCGCTGGAGGACCACTTCGACCGTGTCCCCGCGCTGGAAGCCACCCTCGAGGACAAAGGCGACACCGCCAAGCTCGCGTCCATCCAGGCCGCCAGCAACCTGGGTGACATCCACTACGTGCGCCAGGGCGATCCGATGGGCCTGGGCCACGCCGTCCTCCGCGCCAAGCAGCACGTAGGTTACGAACCCTTCGCCGTCCTTCTGGGCGATGACCTGATCGACGCCCGCGACGAACTGCTCAGCACCATGATCGAAGTTCAGGCCAAGACCGGCGGCTCGGTTGTTGCCCTGATCGAGGTGGATCCGTCCCAGATCAGCGCCTATGGCTGCGCCGACATCCAGGCGATAGCGGGTGAAGAGTATGTCCGCATCAACCAGCTCGTGGAGAAGCCCGACGTCGACGACGCCCCGTCCAACCTCGCGGTGATCGGCCGCTACGTCCTCCACCCGGCAGTGTTCGAGGTTCTGGAACGCACCGAGCCCGGCCGTGGCGGCGAAATCCAGCTGACGGACGCACTCCAGGAGCTCGCGGCTGGCGACGGCGAAGGCTACGGCGTGTACGGCGTCGTCTTCCGCGGCCGCCGCTACGACACCGGCGACAAGCTCAGCTACCTCAAGGCCTGCGTGCAGCTCGCCTGCGACAGCGACGACCTCGGCCCCGGCCTGCGGGAATGGCTGCCCGAGTTCGCCGCCAGCCTCGCGCCCAGCCTGACCAAATAACTCCCGTGGGGGGCAGCTTCGCCTGGCCGGCGACCCTTGAGTGCGGCGACCTCGTGTTGCGCCCCATCCGGTACCGGGACCGCAAGGAATGGACCGAGGTCCGCTCCCGCAACAGCGAGTGGCTGGCCCCCTGGGAAGCGTCCAACCCCGTTCCCGGGGGTGGTCTGCCCGACTACCGCCAGATGGTTCGTTCCCTCAAGGCCCAGGCCGCCCAGGCAACGGCTCTGCCGTTCCTGATCACGGCGTGGACCCCGGGCTTCCGCGAACCCGTGATCGTTGGCCAGCTGACGGTGTCCTCCATCGTGTGGGGCTCGGCAATGATGGCCACGCTCGGATATTGGGTCGACAAGGACCGGGCGGGCCAGGGCATTGCCCCGACCGCTGTGGCATTGGCAACGGACTACTGCTTCCGGACGCTCGGGCTGCACCGGATGGAGATCAACATCCGTCCCGAAAACGGACCCAGCCTGCGCGTGGTCGAGAAACTCGGCTTTCGCGACGAGGGTTACCGGCCGCGGTACCTGCATATCAACGGTGAATGGGCGGACCACCGCAGCTTCGCGCTGACCTCCGAAGAAGTCCCCGGGGGGCTGCTGGCACGCTGGCTGCAGAGCCGTCCCGCGTGAGCGGCCAGAGCCCGCCTGACCAGCCCTTACGCCTTAAATCCACTCAATTGGCAGTTGTCCTGCGACACACCGGGGACAATGCCGCCCAGTACCGCCCATTGCTCATACGGTTTTGATGTGGACTTCCCTCTTAGCAGCTCTGTGATCCTTGTCATTGCTGTTGCGCTCTGGATTGTGTGGGTTGCTCCCTACATGCTCCGGAACGGACGCCACCAGCTGCAGCCCGCGGGCGAGTTCGGAGCGGACGTCATCGATCTAGAAACAGCCCCGCAAGCCGGGCACGTCATGAAGATGGCGGCCCAGCAGGAGAATCCCATGACCAGTACCCAGCACACCGTGTCCGGCCCGGGAACCGCAGGGTTCGACGGCGGCCGCGAGCCTGCTGCCCCCGGTCCGGCATTCAAGATCCGCTACGGCCGGTTGACCCTCGCGCTGGCAGGCCTGCTCGCGCTGCTCACCGGGCTGGTCTCCGCTGTCCTGCGAATTTTCGGGCTCGGTCCGCTGTGGCTTCCCGTCGCGGCGCTGCTCGGTGCCGTGGCCTCCGTCTTTATGCTCCGCTGGCTCGCGGTCCGGGACCGCCGTCGTAAGATGAACGCCGCGTTTCGGTCGGCCATGTCCGCGCCGGCACGCCCGTCCCGGTCGGCCCCGGAGCGGGCGCCGCTCGGGGAACGGGCAGGGGAGCCCAGTGAACGGGCTGAGAGCCCGCTCTTCGACGCCCAGGCCGACGCCGCAGAACGCAAACCTGCACCGAAGCCGCTGACCGCACAGGAACTCCGCCAGGCGGCTCTGGCGGAAGCCGTGGCCTCGGGTGACACGTCGGTTCGCCGTACGGCGGAGTCGCCGGCCGGCGAAGGGTCTAGCTGGGAGCCGGTGGAAGTCCCGAAGCCCACATATGTGGAGGCGCCGAAAGCCGAACGGGCCGCCCCCGAGCCGCTAGATCTGCCGGAGGCCCCGAAGGCCGTTGGAAAACCGTCGCTGAAGCAGGGCCTTCCGCAGTCCCCGGCTGGCAGCCCCGGTACGGAAGCCGAATCGAAACCCCTGGGCAAGGCGCAGAGCGCCCTGAGCAACCTGGACGATGTCCTGCAGCGACGCCGGGCCTGAACCGCTACTTCGAGCCCCGGGCAGCCAGCAATGGCTGCCCGGGGCTTTGTTGCGCCCCGGGGTCTCGGGATCCGGCCGAGGTCCAATAAGGCCGGTATCACGTGCGGCCCGGTAGCCTCAGGGCATGACTCGAATTTGCGTTGCCGGCGGAACCGGCCAGGTGGGCAGCGAAGTGGTGCGGCGGGCTATCGCCGGCGGGCACGACGTGGCGGCCATCTGCCGGAATCCACCTCCCGCCGGTTCCCCTGCCCGGCTGGCCGGCGCGGAATACTTTTCTGCCGACGTCACTACTGGCGTGGGCCTGGCGGCGGCGCTGGCCGGGGCCGACGTCGTGATCGATTGCCTGGAAGGGCGCTCCGGGAAGGCCCTGAAAGGCTTCGCCGACGGCGGAGCGCGCCTTCTCGCCGCGGCCCAGGACGCAGGGGCGGGCAGGGCCGTGATGCTATCGATCATCAACTGTGACCGGAGCAGCTTCGGCTACTACGCCTCGAAGGCGGCCAAGGAACAGGTTTTCGAGCGGTCCGGCATGGAGACCGTCGTGCTCCGGGCGACGCAGTTCCATTCCCTGCTGGCGACGATGTTCGGTGCCGGCTCGAAACTGCTGATCATTCCCGTGGTCAAAGGTGCCCGGTTCCAGCCAATCGCCCCTTCCGACGTCGCCGCCGCCCTGCTTGGGGCCGCGCTGGAACCGTCGGCGGGCGTGCGGCACAGCGTCCGCACCATCGGCGGCCCCGAGATCCAGGGCATGGACGAATTTGCCCGGCAGTGGAAGGCCGTCAACGGCTCCCGCGGACGCCTGGTGCAGTTCCCGTTGCCCGGTGCCATGGGCAGCTACCTGCGCGCGGGGCTGAATCTGGTCCCGGAGCAACGCCACGCCGGTGAGACATTCAGCGGCTGGTTGGCAAAGAACGCGGATAGTTTGTAGCCTAGGGACACCGGCAACGCCGTACCTGCGGGAACGGCGTTGCTTCGGGGCTATAGCTCAGTTGGTAGAGCGCTTCGTTCGCATCGAAGAGGTCAGGAGTTCGAATCTCCTTAGCTCCACAATTCCTGACGGGTCTCCCAGCATCGGCTTGCGTTACCTTCCGCCAACTGCTTCGGGCGCCACCTCACACCGTAACAATCTGGCCACTCCGACGCGAAGTGCGGTGGCCTCCCTCCCGCCCTTCTGATCCTGTGCCATGGTGAGATCCGCGCCCCCTCCGTATGACGAGGCATGGGCGGCATGTCCCGGATACGGAGGAAATTTGAAGACCAGCCCCCTCATCAACACTGCGCCCATCGACCCTGCACGCATCGACGCAGCGCCCGCCCGCTGGCGACGCGGCACGAAGCTGGCTGCCGTGGCATCCGCCGTCCTCGCCGGATTGCTCGCCGTCGGCGGCTGCGCCGGACCGGCCCCGTTCGCCGCCGAACGTGTTGCGGAGACCGTACCGGCCGCAACCGGCTGGCTACACACCGACGGCGGCACCATCAGGGACTCGAACAACAACGCGTACATCATCAAAGCCACGTCTTGGTTCGGACTTGAGACGCCGGACTGCGTCCCGCACGGACTGTGGGGGACTCTCACGATCGACGAGG
This sequence comes from Arthrobacter sp. YAF17, assembly GCF_052113365.1. Taxonomy (NCBI): domain Bacteria; kingdom Bacillati; phylum Actinomycetota; class Actinomycetes; order Micrococcales; family Micrococcaceae; genus Arthrobacter; species Arthrobacter sp. YAF17. The sequence goes on from NZ_JBFRDB010000002.1 coordinate 127,684, forward strand.
CCCTGGCCACCATCAAGTCGATGGGGTTCAACACCGTACGCCTGCCGTACTCCAACGAGTGCCTGGCCGCGACCGCCATCAAGGGCAGCGTGAACTACTGGGCGAACCGGGCCTACAACCTCGAAGGGAAACGCCCGCTTGACGTCATGGACACGGTCATTGCCCGCGCCAAGGCCAATGGACTGCAGATCATCCTGGACCGCCACCGCCCGATGAGCGCCGACCAGTCACCGCTGTGGTACACCTCCGCCGTCCCGGAATCGAAGTGGATTTCGGACTGGAAGATGCTCGCTGGCCGGTACAAGAACGACCCGACCGTCATCGGCGCCGACCTGCACAACGAGCCCTACGGCGCGGCGACCTGGGGCCGAGGCACGGCCGCCACGGACTGGCAGGCAGCGGCAACCCGCGGCGGCAACGCCGTCCTCGCTTCCAACCCGAACCTGTTGATCATCGTCGAAGGCATCGAAACCCAGGGTGACGGGACCTCGACCTGGTGGGGCGGCGGACTCTCCGATGTCGGCGCGAAGCCGGTCGTCCTCAGTACGCCGAACCGGGTTGTGTACTCGCCGCACGACTACCCGGCGTCGCTCTTTCCGCAGAAGTGGTTCAGCGACCCGGCCTACCCGGCCAACCTGCCGGCCGTCTGGGACAAGAACTGGGGCTACCTCCAGAAGCAGGGAATCGCTCCGATCCTGCTCGGGGAATTCGGGTCGGCCCTGGCCACCGAGTCGGACAAGCAGTGGATGACGTCGATCGTCTCCTACCTGGCCAGCAACAAGATGTCCTATGCGTACTGGTCCTTCAATCCCAACTCCGGCATCACCGGCGGGCTCGTCAAGACCGACTGGCGTACCCCGGAATCCGCGAAACTCGCCGCCCTTGCCCCGATCCTGACCGGCGCCCCGCTCGTCACCGCGCCCGTTCCGACACCAACACCGTCACCCACCGCGACGCCGACGGCGAGCCGGTCACCCACAGCGACGCCGACGGCGAGCCCGTCATCCACCGCGACGCCGACGGCGAGCCCGGCACCCACGGCATCTCCCTCCGCAACGCCGACGACACCCTCTGGTGGCCCGGCAATCAGCGCGACCTGGAATGCCACCAGTGCGTGGAACGGCGGCTACGTGGCCAGCATGGAAGCCACCGGCGTCCGTGCGGCGTCCAGCTGGTCGATCTCCTGGAAGGACCCCAACGTCACCAAGGTGGTCAACTCCTGGGGTGTGAAGTGCACAATCGTCCCGAAGGTCTCGGTGACCTGCACCGGCTCCGACTGGGCGGCATCCATCCTTCCAGTCCAAAAGCGGACCGCGGGTGTGCAGCTCGATTCGCTGAAGGCACCGGTCAACCCGGTCCTTACGCTCAAGTAGCAAGGTATTGCGAGGGCCCGGTGCCTCCGGGCCCTCGTGGCCGGCCCCGGGGCGTGCGGCCGCCGGCGGGTCTCGCCGGCCGCGCGGCCCGATATCCTGTCCAGTGAGACGAGGAGAATCATGACCACCCTGAAAGAACGCCTGCACGCTGACGTCGTCAGCCACATGAAGGACCGCAACAAGATCGCGCTCACCACCGTGCGCAACGTCCTGGGCGAAATCGAAACCCGCGAGAAGTCCGGCAAAACCCCGATCGTGCTGGACGACGCCCAAGTGACGTCGCTGCTGCAAAAAGAAGCCGCCAAGCGCCGCGACACCGCCCGCATCTACACCGAGGCGGGGGAGTCCGAGCGGGCCGCGGCCGAGATTGCCGAAGCCGAAATCATTGAGGCCTACCTGCCGAAGGCGCTGACCGCGGCCGAGGTGGAGGCCATCGTCGACGACGTCATCGGTGACCTCACGGCCGACGGCACCGAACTGACCATGCGCCAGCTGGGCGCGGTGATGAAACCGGTGACCGCCAAGATCGCCGGACGCTTTGACGGCAAAGCCGTCAGCGAGATCGTGCGCAGCCGCATCGCGCAGTGACAGTCGGCCCGGCACCATACCTCCCAGCCTGGGCGGATGGCTGCCGGCGCCCGCCTGTATCCTGAGAAGGCACGCCGGGTGTCACCACCCGCCAACCTAACGCGCGCTTCGGGGCCGGATGATTGTCCGCGAAACTCTCGACCCGATCACCAGTGCATCGCCGAATCCCCCCCGCAACCTTCAGCTTCCGCCCCCGGATTCTGGGATTGGACCTCTTATCGTCACCGCCGTGCCGGGCAGCCCCCGTCAAACCCCGACGCCGACCGGCAAGCCACCGCAGGCACCCGCCGTCGACGGGCCCGTCGTCGTGACGTGGACCGAGGCTGGCGACAGCAGGACGGCCCGCTGGCGGTCGGCGAACGGACGGCCCGCGCCCTCGCGCATCGAAGTGGTCACCGACTCCCTGACAGCCGATGATGCGAACCGGATGGCGTCCCAAGGCATCGCGATGCTCTGGCAGGGTGACTTCCACAACGCCCGGCAGATTCTCAACGCCCTCGACCGGCGTCTGGGTGCCGGGAAGAAAAAGGTGGCGGACTCCCCGGCCGATGAGTTCTACCGGCACCGCCAGTCCCGCTCGCACCGCGCACGCGTCCTCGGCCTGCTGCTGATTCCGCTGGACCCGGGCCCGGTGGTGCCCCTGCGGCGCGCTCCGGACATCCGGGCGGCCGCCGCGGAGGCGTACGGGGACATCGCCGAACCCTCCGTGGTGTCGCTCCATGAGCTTGTCGGGGCAATCGGTGCCCACGAGTGGCGCAGGAACGGCGTCTGGGTCGAAGCCCTGCAGGGCCGCATCCATCCGCACTACGGCACGTTCTTCCCGACCCGCAGCGAATATGTGGACCTGGTGGCCGCAGCTCCGCTGCCGTCTGAAGAGCTGGCGTTCGACGTAGGGACCGGCACCGGGGTGCTGGCCGCCGTTCTCGCCCGCCGCGGCGTCCAACGCGTGGTGGCGACGGACAACGAGCCCCGCGCGATTGCCTGCGCCAGCGAGAACTTCCAGAACCTGGGGGTCCAGGACCGTGCGGAGGCCGTCCTGACCGACATGTTCCCGCCCGGCCGTGCGCCGCTCATCGTGTGCAACCCGCCCTGGATTCCTGCCACGCCGCATTCCTCCCTGGACAATGCCGTCTATGACCCCGGCAGCAGGATGCTTTTCCGGTTCCTGAACGAGCTCTCCGACCACCTCGAACCCGGCGGCGAGGGCTGGCTCGTCCTGTCGGACCTGGCCGAGCACCTGGGCCTGCGGTCCCGGACCGATCTGCTGGGCGCCATTGAGGCGGCCGGACTGAAAGTGGTGGAACGGTTCGACACCAAGCCAACCCACCCCAAAGCCTCCGATCGCAACGATCCGCTGTACGCCGCCCGGGCGGCCGAAGTCACGTCCCTGTGGCGGCTCGTATCCCGTTAGTGCCGGCCTCCGCCGCGCGCCACTGCCTTCCCGACCCTAAATCGAGAGAGAAATACCCATGAGCCTGATCCGGCTGCAAGACGTCAGCGTGCGCTTCGATAACACCCAGATTCTCCGGGAGGCCTTCTTCCGGCTGGAGCCCGGTGACCGGGTGGGCCTGATCGGCAAGAACGGCTCCGGCAAGACCACCATCCTCAAGCTGGTCCTGGACCAGGTCACACCGGACACCGGCACCGTCACGCTGGAACCGGGCACCAAGGTGGGGTACTTCTCCCAGTTCTCCGAACTCGACGGCGAAGCCACGATTCTGGAGGTGCTCGACGCCCTGTTTTCGGACATCAAGGCAGTCGAAACCGAGTTGGCCGCCATCGACGCTGCCATCGCGGCCGGTCCCTCGGACGCGGAACTCGACCGGCACATCAGCCGTCAGGCAGAACTGTTCGAGGACATGGAACGACTCGACGGCTGGGACTACCCGCGGCGCATCGACACCGTCCTGACGACCCTGGGCTTCGATGAGGCGCACCGCACCTGTGCGATCGACGAGCTGTCCGGCGGCTGGCGCAACCGGGCAGCCCTGGCCAAGATCCTCCTCGAAGGCCCCGACGTGCTCCTGCTGGACGAGCCCACCAACTTCCTGGACGTTGCCGGCGTCGAATGGCTCGAAAGCTGGTTCCGGGACTTCAAGGGCGCCGCGATTATCGTCTCCCACGACCGGAAGTTCCTCGACGCCGTCGTCACCCGGATCATCGAGGTGGAGAACTTCCACCTGCACGAATACCCGGGCAACTTCGGTGAATACGTCGTGCAGAAACAGTTCCGGCTCAAGACCCTGGAGCAGCAGTTTGTGCACGAATCCGAGCTGCTGGCCTTTGAAGCCGAAGGGATCGCCGACCGCCGCGAGGCAGCCAAAGCGGCCAGCCGCGGGCTGGGGAACCAGCTGGCCAAGATCAAGAAGTCCCGCACGCCCCGCCCCGTGGACCAGATCGTCACGGAGATCTACGGCGGCCTGCACGTCAAGGACGTCCTCTGCCGCGTGGAGGGACTCGGCAAGTCCTACGGCGAAAAGCTGCTGTTCGAGGATCTGAGCTTCGAGATCCGCCGCGGCAACCGGATCGTGGTCCTCGGTTCCAACGGCAGCGGCAAATCCACGCTCCTGAAGGTGCTGACCGGCGAAGAGCAGGCAGACTCCGGCGAGGTGGCCTGGGCCAAGGGGCCAGGGTTCGTCTCCTACAACCAGATGCTCGAGGACCTCGACGACGCCGACACCGTGTCCCACGCGGTCAACGCGCTGCCGGACAGCCTGGCGTTCAGCGCCACGAAGAAGTCAGTCAACCGGTTCCTCGCGATGTTCCAGTTCTCCGAGGCGGACCTCAAGCAGAAGATCGGGAACCTCTCCGGCGGGCAAAAGGCGCGCGTCGCCATGGCGCAGTGCCTGCTGTCCGGCGCCTCGGTGCTGCTGCTCGACGAGCCGACCAACCACCTGGACATGTCCAGCACCCAGGTCATGGAGCGCGCCCTGGTGCATTTCCCCGGGGCCGTCGTGGTGGTCAGCCACGACCGGTTCTTCAGCGAAAAAATCGCCAACCGCCACCTCGTGTTCGGAGCCGACGGCGCGGCCGCCGGCGAAATCGACGTCCGCGCCGCGTAGGGGTTCAGCCCCAGGCTGGCGGTGAACTTAAGTCGATGACGGTCCCGTCGGGGGTGCGCAGGTAGGACACCGTCTGGCCCCAGGGCTGCGCCGCCGGCTGCTGAAGCGGCGTGGCGCCGGCGTCGACGGCCCGGGCAAAGTCGTCGTCGACCGCGTCGCTGACCAGGGCGATCTCCACACTGACGTCCGACGGCGGCGGCGGGGTGCAGCGGTATCCCTCGGGTAAGTGCCCCTGGCCGGCGCTGAAGGACGCCACCGAGATGGTGGTGTCGCCGGCGTGGACTTCGCCGTAGCCGGCCTCCGGGATGAAGCGGGTCTTGAGGCCAAAGGCCTGCTGGTAGAAGGCCAGGGACGCTTCGACGTCGGCGACGTACAGAATGACTTTTCCGAATTTCATCGGGATCTCCTCCTTGTTGGGCGGTGCGGGGCGGTAGCGGCGGCGCCCGGATGTGCCGGGCCGCTACTTACCTGACGCGCCGGGTGCGGAGAATGTGACGGCGCTCTTGCCGGAACATCTCACACCGGCGTCCCCGCGGGATAATAGGAGCATGACCGAACAGGACCAGGACCGCGACCCGTGGGATGAGTTCGACAGGCTCACGCCCGGGGCACCGGACCGCGTGGAGGGCTACCCCGGGGGCGAACCCCTGGGCTTCGGCTTCCGCACGGGAGTGCGCAGCGCGAAGGTGGCCATCGGCTTCGCCGTCTACGCCCTGACCCTGGGGACGGTCCTGGTGGTGATCGGGGCAGCCGTCTTCATCGGCCAAAGCCAGTGGCCGCTGCTGGGGCTCATGGTGCTGATCGAGGCGGCCTTTGTCCTGGCCTTCAAGCGGCTGGTCGAGCAGGCACGGCGGCGCCGCTGACAGTCCCCGGCGCCGGAACGTCCGTTGGTAATGCAGCTAGAGCCAGCCCTTCCTCTTGAAAATGCCGTACATCAGGGCGGCTGTGCCGGCCATCAGCCCGATCGCCATCGGGTAGCCGAAGCTCCACTGCAGTTCGGGCATCCGCTCAAAGTTCATGCCATAGACGCCCGCGACGAAGGAGGGTGCGAAGAAGATCGCAGCCCAGGACGAGATTTTCTTCACCTGCTCGTTCTGCTCCGCGCTGGCCTCGTTCTGGCGGTTGGCTGTCAGCGTGCCGTCGAGTGTGAGGGCGTTCTGCAGGAGGTCCCGGAAAGAATCGGCGCGGGAGACCAGCCGCTCCACATGGTCCTCGACGTCGCGGAGGTTGTGCTGGAGCTCGGAATTGACCTGGTACTTTTCGAAGCCGCGCCGCAGGGCCTCCATCATGGCCGGGAGCGGGTGGATGGCGCGCTGGAACTGGATGACTTCGCGGGCCAGTTCGTAGATCCGCCGGGAGACGGTGGAGTCGCCGCTGAACAGCTGGTCCTCGATCTCGTCGATGTCGTTCTCCAGCCCCGCCACGACGGGCACGTAGTCATCCACCACCTGGTCCATCAGTGCGTAGAGGACAGCTTCCGGGCCGTGGCACAGGAGGTCGGGGCGCCGCTCCAGCTTCCGCCGCACCTGAGCCACCCCGCCGGTCTCGGCGTGCCGGACGGTGACCACGAAGTTCTTGCCGGTGAACACGTGGAGTTCGCCGAATTCCACGGTTTCGGTCTCGTCCAGGTACCGCGCGGGCCGCAGCACGGTAAAGAGGTTGTCGTCATAGCGCTCGAGTTTGGGGCGCTGGTGGGCCGAGATCGCATCCTCCACGGCGAGCCTGTGCAGCCCKAACTCCGCCGCGACGGCCGCCATTTCGACTTCCGTTGGCCGGTAGAGGCCGATCCACGCCATCCCGCCGTGCTCGTTCAGGGTCTCAAAGGTCTGCTCGAGGCTCTGGGGCTCGGCGCTGCGGACGCCGTCAACGTAGACGGCGTTATCGATGATAGTCACCGGGCCATTATCCCGGCTTCTGCGCACGTGGCCGCGCGGGCACGGCGGGCCACGGCGTAGGGTGTGCCCGGCACGTCACTTCGACCGGGCGGGTGCCGGGGAGCTGCCTTGGGCGAGCCGGCTGATCAGCGGTTCGGTGCGGTACTGGATGTGCGTGTGCAGGGCAAGGACTGTTTCGGTCCTGATGACCCCCTTGATCCGGAGGATGGAGCGCAGGGCGGCCTGCAGGTTGTGCGTGTCGGTGGCCACCACGCGGCACCAAACGTCGCCGCGCCCGGAGATCTCGTGGACTTCCAGGACCTGCGCGATCAGGCGCAGGGCGCCCACCACGCCGTCGAGTTCCCGGTGGTTGACCTCGATCGTGACGAAGGCGACGACGTCGTAGCCCACCGCCTCAAGATCGATTTCGCGGCCGCCGTCGTGCAGCAAACCGGAGCGCTGCATGCGCCGCACGCGGGACTGCGCCGTGTTGCGGGCGATGCCCAGGGTGTCGCTGAGTTCCCCGATCTGGATCCGCGGATCACGGATCAATTCCAGCAGAATCTTCAGGTCGGTGGGGTCCAGGCTGTTCAAATCATCACTCCGGTTCATTCTGGCGGGGCTGGATTGACTGTTTTGATCAATCTTGGCACGTAAATTAGCCCGAAGGGTCAGCAATGTTGCATTCTTTAGGTATCAAAATCTTCACGGGCTGGCGGTTCCCCATCACAGGGAACACGCGGCCCGCTTTCACGCAAGGGCACGGACATGACGGTCTTCAGCGAACTTCGCATGCGCCCGGCCACGGCAGACCGCTGGGCCTGGGACGCTTCCACGACGGCGCGGCTGGTGATGGCCGGCGTCGTGATCTTCACGCTGCTGGTCGGGGCGAATCTCGCCACCCCGCTGTACCCGCTGCTGCAGGCCAAGCTCGGGATCACCGCACTCGATGTCACCGTGGCCTTCTCCGCCTACGTCCTGGCACTCGTGGCCACCCTGATCCTGGCCGGCCACTGGTCCGACCACATCGGCCGCCGTGCCGCCCTGGTGCTCGCGGTGCTCGTCGGCCTCGCCGGCGGCTCCGTCTTCGCCACGGCCGACAACCTGCTCGCGCTGTGCGCCGGCCGGGCCCTTCAGGGTATTGCGGTGGCGCTCGCAACCGGTGCCAGTTCGGCGGCCCTGCGGGAGCTGCTGCCCAGCCGCCCCGAATGGGCCTCGAGATTCACCCTGCTGGCGTCCGCCGGCGGCGTGGCGGCCGGGCCCGCCATCGGGGGAGTGCTCTCGCTGCTGCCCGGTCCCACCTCCACACCGTATTTCGTGCATTCCATGGTCCTCGCTGCGCTGCTGGTTCCGCTGTCCCTGCTCAAGGCCCGGCCGGCCATCACCTCGCATACGGGTCCGCAGCCGCTGCGGGTGCTGGCGCCCCGCCGGCCGTCGGTGTCCAGTGAGGCGCGCGGCGCCTTCTGGCTGGCGTCCTCCGTGGGGTTCCTCAGCTTCACCGTGTTCGGCTTCTGCCTCTCCCTGGCACCGGGCTATTTCGCCCAGATCGTCCACGCCGATTCGCGGCCGCTGATCGGCCTGCTGGCGGGACTGACCCTCGGGTCCTCCGCGCTCAGCCAGCTGCTCGCCGTGCGGGGGCGGTTTGTGGTGCCGACCGGACTCGGCATGCTGGCCGGGTCGGTGCTGCTGATCGCGGCGGCTGCCGCCTGGAGCAGCCCCTGGCTGCTGATCCTCGCGAGCATCACCGCCGGCTTCGGGCAGGGAGTGGCATTCCGGACGGTCTTCAACGATGTGGCCGGGAAAGTGGAGGCCGCGCGTCACGCCCAGATCATCAGCACCGTCTACGTCATCACGTACCTCGGCAGCGCTCTCCCCGTCATCGGGCTGGGCCTCGCCGCCGGCGTTGTCGGCCTGCAGGCAGCGGTAGCCGGCTTCGTTGTTGTCTGTGCGATCGCGGCCGTGATCCTCGCGGTCATCACGCTGCGGGCGGCGCTGCGCCCGGCCGCCCGAACGTCCTAGTCGGGCAGCGGGCCCTGGTTGCCCTGGATGTGGTCGAACACGAGCGTGGTTTCCGTGTGGCCCACCACGGGATCGGTGGCCAGATTATCCAGCACCCAGTCGCGGAGGTCCTCGGTGGTGGCGACCGCGATGTGCAGCAGGTAGTCCACCGAACCGGACGTGTGGAAGGTGGAGAGCACGGCCGGAAGTTTGGGCACCCGGGACGTGAAGCGGTCGATCTGCTCGCGGTCGTGGGCGCGGAGCCTGACGGCAATGAGGGCCTGCACGGAGCGGCCGATCGCGGACAGGCTCAGCTTCGCCTCGAAGCCCTGGATAATCCCGCGGTCTGAGAGGGCGCGGGTGCGCATTAGGGCGGTGGACGGCGCGATGCCGACCAGCTCGGCCAGTTGCTTGTTGGAGATGCGGGCGTCGGCGACGAGTGCCGCGAGCAGGCGCTCGTCGATAGCGTCCAGCGGCTCGCCGGCACCCGCTCCCGGCCGAAGATTCTTCGCACTGCTACTCACGGATCCTCCTTGAAGTGTTGTCCGTTCATCATAAAGGGCACATTCCAACACTTCCATTCACGGCCTCTACAAAACTCCGAATTATTGCCAGATACTTGCGGAATTCAATGGCGAATATTCATAAGGAGCAACGTGCTTTCTCAAGACTCGCTGGCGGTCCACGCCGGCCGGAACGGCCTCACTGAACTGGGCGTGCACGCGGTGCCGATCGATCTTTCCACCACCGCGCCGCTTCCCTCGGTGCACGACGGCGGACTCGCCTATGAGCACATGGCCACGGGCGGCACGCACCAGGATGGCCAGAGCACCGTCTACCAGCGGCTCTGGAATCCCACCGTGGCACGGTTCGAGGAAGGCGTCGCCGTCCTCGAAGACGCGCCGGAGGCCGTCGCGTTCGCCACGGGGATGGCGGCACTCACCGCGGTGCTGCTCGCCGTCGTCGCCACCGGGAAGAAGCATGTGGTGGCGGTGCGGCCGCTGTACGGCGGAAGCGACTACCTCCTTGCCTCCGGCGTGCTCGGCAACGCTGTCACCTTCACCACCCCGGAGGGCGTCCACGCCGCGCTCCGGCCCGACACCGGCCTGGTGATCCTCGAAACGCCGGCCAACCCGAGCCTGGAGCTCGTCGATATCGCCCGCGTGGCCGCCGCCGCGGACGGAGTCCCGCTGCTGGTCGACAATACCTTCGCGAGCCCGGTCCTCCAGCAGCCGTTCCGGCACGGTGCCGCCATGGTGCTGCACAGCGCCACCAAGTTCCTCGGCGGACACGGTGACGCCATGGGCGGCGTAGTGGCCGCGGCGCCCGAGTGGACCACGAGGCTGCGCCAGATCCGCGCCGTCACCGGCGGCATCCTTACCCCGTGGCCCGCCTACCTGCTCCACCGCGGCCTGGCCACGCTGCCGGTCCGCGTGCGCGCCCAGCAGGCCAGCGCCCAGAAGGTCGCCGTCGCCCTGGCCGGACACGGTCTGGTCCGGCGCGTCTTCTATCCGGGGCTGCCCGAGTGCGATCCGCAGGGCCTGATCGGGACGCAAATGGCCGGTCCGGGCTCGCTGATGGCCTTCGAGGTGGACAGCGCCGAGCACGCCGAACGGATTCCGGGTGCGGTCGGAATGATCACCCATGCGGTTTCGCTCGGCGGCATCGACACGCTGATCCAGCATCCGGCCGGGCTGACCCACCGGCCGGTTGCCGCCGATGCCAAGCCGCACGCCAGCCTGCTGCGCGTGTCGGTGGGCCTGGAGGACCCCGCCGACGTCGTGGCCGACCTCGTGCGGGCCATCGAAGCTACGCGCTGACGCCCTCCGCCGGTGCCGCTGGCGACACGGCCGCCGGCGCCGGCCGGGCGGGATGCACGACGGCGGTGATCACCGCCGTCGTGCAAGCCAGCCCGATGACGGTCAGGGCCAGGGCCGTCCAGCCGAGCGACTGGAACACCAGCCCGCCGGCCCAGCCGATGACGCTGGATCCGAGGTAGTAGGCGAGGTTGTAGAGCGACGCCGCCTGGGCACGGCCGGTCGAGGCGATCACGCCGGTCCAGCCTGCGCCGATGCTGTGCGCCGCGAAGAAGCCGCCCGTAAACAGGAGCAGGCCCGCCATGATGAGCGCCAGAGCCTGGGTGAGCGTCAGGGCCAGGCCCGCCACCATCAGCACCGTGCCCGCGATCAGCACCGTGCGCCGGCCGAACCGCGCCGCCAGCCCGCCGGCCCAGCGGGAGGAGACCGTTCCGGAGAGGTAGGCCAGGAAGATGAGGCTGATGATGGTGGCCGGCAGGCTGAAGGGTTCCCCGGAGAGCCGGAAACCAAGATAGTTGTAGACGGCCACGAAGCCGCCCATCAACAGGAATGCCTGGACGTAGAGGGCCAGCAGCCGCGGATTTCTGCCGTGGCCCCCCAGTGTCCGGAGGGCTCCGCGGAAGCCGCTGGCTGCCGCTGCCGTGAAGCCGCGCGCCTGTGGCACCAGGACCAGGAACAGGGCCGCCGCGGCGGCGGCGAGGACCGAGACGGCCAGGGCGGCGGCCCGCCATCCCCACAGTTCCCCGGCCACGCCGGCCAGCAGCCGCCCGGCGAGTCCGCCCAGGGTGGTGCCGGCGACGTAGGTCCCGGCGGCCAGTGCGGCGTGGGCCCTGTTGACCTCCTCGTTGAGGTAGGCGATGGCGATCGCGGGTATGCCGCCCAGCGCCATGCCTTCGAGCATCCGGAGGCCCAGCAGCATCGGGAAACTGGTGGCCAGCGGAACCAGCAGGCCCAACACCGTGGCGGCCGAGATGCCCCACATCATGGCCCGGACCCGGCCGATCCGGTCGGCCAGGAAGGACCAGGGCAGCACCGTCACGGCCAGGCCCACGGTGGCCAGCGAGATGGTCAGTGCGGCCTCGGCGGCCGTGACCTGCAAGTCCGCCGCCATCATGGGCAGGACGGCCTGGGTGGAATAGAGCTGGGCGAACGTGGCGACGCCGGCGAACGCCAGTCCCGCGAGGATCTTCCGGTAGGCCGCGGACCCCTTGGCGTGCCCAGGCCAGTCGGGAACCCCGGCGGCGGTTTCTGCGACGCCGGCCGCTGCCGGTTCGCCCCCTGCTGCGGTGCCCTCCCGGACGGGGCCGGTGGAAGCCGTGCGGGGGAACGGCAGGAGTCGTGGCATGTCCTCAGACTAGGCCTCCGGAGAACATGCTTCCAATGCATGATTCACATAGAATTCATAGCAAATACGGAACTGATTGGAGAGCAGAACATGGATGTGGAACACAAACACCTGGTCCAGCTGCTGCCGCTGCTGCCCCTGCTGGCTGAGCTCGGGCGCACCCAGCACGTCACCGCGACCGCCGACGTGCTGGGGCTGCCCCAGTCGACGGTCAGCCGGAGCATCGCCCGGGCCAGCAGCATCATCGGGACCGAACTGCTGATCCGCGACGGCCGCGGTGTGCGGCTGACACCCGCCGCCAAAGCGCTCCTGCCGCACATTGAGGCCGCGCTGGGCGAGTTCCAGGCCGGGCTGGACCTGGTCCGGCACGAATCGGAAGTGGTGCGGGGCCGGATCGCGGTGTCCTTCCAGCACACGTTTGGCGAGGCCATGCTGCCGCTGCTGATCAGTGCTTTCCGCAGCCGCCATCCCCAGCCGGCCTTCGAGCTCAGCCAGGGCCCGCGGGATGGCTGCCTGGCCGAACTCGCAGCCGGGGATGCGGACCTGGCCCTGACGGCACCGATCGCCGCGCCGAGCCGGCTGATTTCCTCGGCAGCCTTGTACCGGGAACCGCTGCGGCTGGTGGTCCACCACCGGCATCCCCTCGCCAGACRCCGCCGCGCCCGCCTCGAGGAGATCCGGCAGGACCCGTTCGTGGCGATGGGCCCCGGCTACGGCATGCGCTCTCTGACCGACGCCCTGTTCCGGGAGGCAGGCTTCCGGCCACGCATCGCCTTCGAGAGCCAGGACTCCCACACGGCCCGGGGACTCGTCTCGGCAGGACTCGGCGTGAGCATCCTCCCGCCGGGAGAGCTGGCCCCCGGCCGCACCCCAGCGGCGCAGGCCGGCGACCTGGGCTGGGTGGAGCTCGCCCTGGATTCCGGACTGGCCTTCCGCGAGATCGGCCTGGCCTGGCGGGAACGGCGCGGGGGAGCGGACGCCGAGCCGGACCCGGTGAGGCTGTTCCGCGAGCTGGTGCTCAGCGAGGGCCCGGCACTGCTCACCGGCTTCGTCCGCGGACGCTCCGGCGACTGAACGAGCCCGTGGTGGGTGTGCCTGAGCCGGCCCATAGCGCGAACTTCGCCGAGTTCGCCGGATACGTGCGGGGTCGTCGGAAGCTTCCGGCGACCCCGCACGTGTCCAGCGATCTCGACGAACTCAAAGGCGCCCCGGCGACCCCTCCGACCCCGACGGGCGGCGTTGGGTGGGGCGGCGTTGGGTGCGGCGTGCCGTCAGCCCAGGAGACCCGCCATGACCTCCGCCACGGAACCGGCACGGGCCTGCTGCCAGCCCGTCCCGGCCCAGAGGTTCAGCCGTTCCGCGTCTCCGGCCGCGGCCGCCGCCGCGCGCAGGGGAGCGGTGAGGTGGTGCACGGCGGGGTAGGACTCCGGGGCGTCGGGGTGGTCCCGGACAAACTCGTTGGCCAGCGCACGGGCCCGCCGCCCGGTGAAAGCCCTTGTCAGCCGGGTCTCAGTGAAACGCGGGCTGGCGAGGGCATCCTTGTGCAACTGCCGGGCGCCGCTCTCGTCCGTTCGGAGGAACGCGGTGCCCAGCTGGGCCGCCTGTGCCCCGGCGGCCAGCACTGCCTCCAGTCCTGCCCGGTCCATCACGCCGCCGGCGGCCACCAGCGGGAGTCCGACGGCGGACCGCACCAAGGTGACCAGCTCCGCCGTCGTACCCGGCTGGCTGTCATTGCGCCCGCTGGCGCCCGGCTGGAAGGCCGCGCTGTGGCCGCCGGCGCCGGAGTGCTGCACCGCCAGCGCGTCAACGCCCTGTCCGGCCGCCTCAAGCGCCTCGGCAACAGTGGTCACAGTGGCGAGCACCAGGGAGCCGGCCCGCTGCAGCGCCCTGACAACGTCGGTCCCGGGCAGCCCGAAGGCAAAACTGACCAGTTCCACCGGATCAGCCAGCAGGGCGTCCATCTTGCCGTGCCAGTGGTCGTCGTCGTCAAGCCGCAAGGGCGGGACGTCCACGCCGTACCGCAGCGCATCGGGCCGCAGCCTGGCGCGGTATTCCTCCAGCTGCGCCCGCACGGCCGCTGACGGGGGCAGCTGCGCGGGATCGGGAACGAAGACGTTCATGCCGAACCGTGCCCCCGCGGCACGGGCACTGCGGATCTCCGCCTCCATGGCTGCCACGCTCTTGTAGCCCGCGGCCAGGAACCCCAGCCCGCCGGCGTCATGCACGGCCTTCACGAACGCGGGGGTGGAGGTCCCGCCGGCCATTGGGGCGGCAATGATGCGGGTGCCGAAGATGTCGTGCGACATGCTCACTCCTGTGCGTGATTCAGTAGGCTGTTCCGGTGACCCATTCTGACATCCCGCCGGCGGCGGACACCGTTCCCTCCACTGCTCCCGCGGCCGGCGCCGTGATCGGCCTCGATATCGGCGGGACCAAGACCCGGGGCGTCCGCTTCGAGGACGGCGCCGTGGTGGCCGATGAATCGGTAGGCAGCTCCAACGTCCAAAACGTCACCCGCGCGGAGGCGGCACTCCACCTCGCGGAGCTCTTCGCCAGGATCGGCGGCGGAACCGTCGCCCAGGTCTATGCAGGAGCCGGCGGCATCGATACCGACGCCGACGCCGAGGCGCTCGCCGCGCTGATCGCGCCGCACGTGCCGGGCGCCCGGATCACCGTGGTCCACGATTCGCGGCTCCTGCTGGCTGCAGGAGGCGCCAGCACCGGCGTCGCCGTCATCGGCGGCACCGGATCGGCTGCGTGGGGCCGGAACGGACTCGGCGAGGAAGCCCGCGCCGGCGGCTGGGGCTATCTCCTGGGAGACGAGGGCAGCGGGTACTGGCTGGGCCGGGAAGCCGTCCGGCACAGCCTGCGACGGATGAACCAGGGGCAGGAACCGGACGAACTGACCACGGCGCTGCTGGCCTCCTGCGGAGTTGACGACCCCAACAAGCTGATCGCGCTCTTCCATTCACCGGACACCGGACGCCGTTACTGGGCCGACAAGGCCCGGCTCGTGGTCGACGCTGCGGCCGCCGGCCACACCGCGAGCCAGGAACTCGTCGACCAGGCCGGCCGCGACCTGGCCGGGCTCGCGGAGCAGACGGTCCGGCAACTCAGGATCGAAGGCCCGGTGATCCTGGGCAGCGGACTGGGCATGAACGTCCCGCGGCTGCAGGAATCGTTCCGCTCCGCCCTGGCCGCCGCGGGGATCACCGACGTTCGGATCCTTGAGCAGGATCCCGTCTTTGGTGTGCTCCAGCTCGTGGCCGAACAGAGCTGACCCGGCCTCAGGGCTACGCCAACGGCGGGCCACTACCCTTGAGGGATGAGTCTGAACTTTGACACCCGCCCCGCTGCCTACGCGGTCATCATCCGCGACGGCGCGATCCTGCTGGCGTACTGGAAGCAGGGCGGCAAGGAAGGCTGGACCCTGCCGGGCGGCGGTCTGGATCTGGGCGAGCACCCGGTCGACGGGTGCCGCCGGGAAATCTATGAGGAAACCGGGTACCACGCCGTGGTCGGCACCATGGTGGGGATCGACGTCGGGCATTGGCCGGCGGAAATCCGGATCGACGGCGGCGAACGGGATTTCCAGTCCCTCCGGCTCATCTACGAGGCCACCATCACCGGCGGGGAACTGCGGCACGAGGTCGATGGCAGCACCACGCACGCGGCCTGGATCCCGCTGGAGGACGTCGACGGGCTGAACAAGGTCTCGCTCGTCGACCTCGCGCTCCGGCTCTACCGGGAGCGGCCGCTGGACGGCAAACTTTCCTGACGGATTCCCTAGCCAGGCCGGCCGCGCCCGGTTACTCTGAAGAAGCCGCAGGGAGGACCCCGGCGGGATCAACCACAGGAAACGGATAGCGGGGAGGTGGAGACGATGACTGCAACAGTCAGGTGCGCTGTGCGCGCCCACATCAGCCACGTCATTATTCCTGCCCCGGCCATCAGCACCCACTAGCCGCAGCAGCTGCCAGGTTCCACCCGCAGCGCGGCACGTGCACCGGGGCCCATCAAAGGGTTTTCGTTGACAACTTTTCTTGCACGTCCCGGCGCCACCCACACCGGCACCAACAACCTTCCCGAAGGACCCGCAGGCTACGGCTTCACCGCGGCCGTCGCCGAACGCTTCGCTGACCACCCTCTGCCGGGCGGCACCGGCGCGGGCCGGGTCATCCGCGTGGACCGCAACCTTGTACTGGTTGCCGCGCACCATACGATCCTCCACCTGCCCTATCCCAGCACCGGGGAACTGCCCGCCACCGGGGACTGGGTCTGGCTGGGAACCAATACCGCGGGGGAGCCCGCCATCACGGGGATTCTGCCGCGCCACTCCGAGCTGAGCCGCAAACGCGCCTTCGAATCCTCGTCGGAGTCGCAGGTGCTCGGCGCCAACATGGACATCGTGGGCGTGGTGGTGCCCGTGGACCGGCCCCTCACCCACAACCGGCTCGAACGCACCCTCGTCGCGGCCTGGGACTCGGGTGCCACGCCGCTCGTCATCATCACCAAAGCGGACCTCGCGGACCTTGCGGACGACGTCGTCGGAAAGGTGATTCTCCAGGCCGCCGGCGTCGCGGTGGTCACCACGTCCGCGGAACAGGGAGACGGCCTCGACGAACTGCTGGGCCATCTCCCGCCCGGCGGCACCCTCGTGCTGCTGGGCCCCTCGGGGGCCGGCAAATCCACGCTCATCAACGCGCTCGTCGGCGTCGATGTTCAGGAAACCGGGGCGGTGCGGGCCGGCGACGGAAAGGGCAAACACACCACCACCTCCCGCGAGCTGGTGCCCCTGCCGGGCGGCGCCGTGCTGATGGACACCCCGGGGGTGCGCGGCTTCGGGCTGTTCGACGCCGACGGCGGTATGGCCGACATGTTCGGGGACGTAGAGGAACTCTTCGGGCAGTGCCGGTTCTCCGACTGCGCGCACGGCCGCGAACCAGGCTGCGCCGTGCAGGCCGCGATCGCGGACGGAACCCTGGAGGACCGCCGCTGGGCGAGCTACCTGAAACTCCAGCGCGAAATCGCGGCCCTGGCCCGGCGGCACGATTCGGCCGCCCGCCGCGCCTACGCACGGGAGTGGCACCAGAAAATATCCGCCGGAGGCAAGAGCCAGCGCGCCGCGGAAAGGGACAACCACGAGGCGGCGGAACAGCAGCGGACAAGGCGTGGCGGCAAGGGCCGGGGCGGGGCTTCCGGGGGCGGCCGGCCGGCGCGCTGACCGGGCAGGGCGCCAAGAAGCAACGCGGGGTCACTTGCGGCCCATTCCGGCCGCTGGAATGGGCTCAATGTGACCCCGCGTTGCTTTGTTTCGGCGCGGCACCCATCCGATTTCGGCGGTGCACCGAATTGCTACGTCGGCCCCAGCGCCCTTGACGATGTCCCTGACTTTGTCCGCCTCGCTGGTTAGGCTGGGTTCTACGTGCTTTACAGCCAAAATTCGGCGTGTCTATGATCAGTTTGCTGGACTGTCCGATGTTGCCTCCAACAGTTAGGTATGCCCGGAAATGGCTGAAGCCATGATCGAGTTCCAGAGCGTCACCAAGCAGTACCAGAGCGGGCAGGCTGCGGTGGATGGGCTGACCATGTCCATCGACAAGGGTGCCATCACGGTCTTCGTCGGGCCCTCGGGCTGCGGCAAGACCACGTCCTTGCGGATGATCAACCGCATGGTCGAGCCGACGTCGGGGACCATCACCGTCGGAGGGGAGGACGTCACCTCGGTGCCGGCGGCGAAACTGCGCCGCTCCATGGGCTACGTCATGCAGTCGTCCGGGCTGATGCCGCACCGTTCCGTGCTGGACAACATCGCCACCGTGCCCCGGCTCAACGGCGTCTCCAAGACCGAGGCGCGCAAGCGCGCGCAGGAGCTGCTCGACGTCGTCGGGCTGGCGTCCGGGCTGGGCAAGCGGTACCCATCACAGCTTTCCGGCGGCCAGCAGCAGCGTGTCGGAGTGGCGCGCGCGCTCGCCGCTGACCCTCCCGTGCTGCTCATGGATGAGCCCTTCAGCGCCGTGGACCCCGTGGTCCGCGACGAACTCCAGCAGGAACTCCTCCGGCTCCAGCGGGACCTGGCCAAGACGATCGTCTTCGTCACCCACGACATTGACGAGGCCACCATCCTGGGGGACAAGGTGGCGGTCTTCGGACTCGGCGGCAAACTCGCCCAGTACTCCACACCGGAGGAAATCCTCCGCGCCCCCGCCAACGACTTCGTGGCGTCCTTCGTGGGCCGGGACCGCGGCTTCCGGCACCTGGCCTTCAGCCCGTCCGACGGCGTTACCGTGCACCCGGCGCGGACCATCACCCCGGAAGAACTTGGGCATGACGGCAACGCCTCCGGCGAATGGCAGCTGGTGGTCGACGAGGCGCTGCGTCCCCTCGGCTGGTCCGGTCCGGGCAAGGGTGCCGCGACGGTTCCCGGCGGTTCCCTCTTCCGGAAGGGCGACACCCTCCGCCGGGCCCTCGACGCGGCACTGTCTTCGCCCTCCGGCCTCGGCGTCGCAGTGGACGCGGACGGCCGGGTGGCAGGGGTCATCACCGCCGAGGAAGTCCTCACCGTGATCGGGTCGGACCGCGATTTCCGCCAGGGCGCGCTCTGATGGAATGGTTCCTGGCCAACAGCGCGCAGGTCTACAGCCTCGCGGGACAGCACCTGGTCCTGGCCATCCTGCCGATGATCTTCGGGGTGCTCATCGCCGTCCCGCTGGCCCAGCTCGCCCGGCAGAACCGGGGGCTGCGGTCCGTGGTCCTGACAGGGTCATCGCTGCTCTACACCATCCCGTCCCTGGCACTTTTCATCATCCTGCCGACCGTCCTCGGAACCCGGATCCTGGACCCGGCCAACGTCGTGGTGGCACTGACTATCTACGCCGTCGCCCTGCTGGTGCGCGCCACCCTGGACGCTTTTGACTCGGTGGACGAGGATCTCCGGCAGGCCGCCGTGGCCATGGGGTTCAAGCCCTTCGCCCGCTTCCTGCAGATCGACCTGCCGTTGTCCCTGCCGGTGCTTTTCGCCGGGCTGCGGGTGGTCTCTGTCAGCAACATCTCGCTGGTCAGCGTCGCGGCCCTGCTCGGCATCGGCAACCTCGGCATGCTCTTCACCTCGGGCCTGCAACGTGACTTCGTCACCGAGGTCGTGGTGGGCATCATCGCCATCCTCATCCTCGCGCTGCTGATGGACGCAGTCCTGGTCCTGCTCGAACGGCTGCTGACCCCGTGGACCCGCGCCGCGGCCGCCACCGGCGCCGCCACCGATTCAGCTGCCGGCCAGGACACGGCAGAAACAGCTGCCGGTGCGTTGCGGTTCGCGCGGCCCAAGACCGGAGGGGGAAACGCATGAGCAACGTCGTCACTGAGACTTTCGCGTGGCTCGCCGATCCCGTGAACTGGTCCGGCAGCGCCGGAATCCCGGCACGCCTCGCCGAGCACCTGTTTTACACCAGTCTGGTGATGGTGATCGCCACGGCCATCGCCGTCCCCATCGGGCTCTACGTCGGGCATACCGGCCGCGGGCGGGTCGGCGCAGTGGCCGTCGCCGGCGCCCTCCGCGCCCTACCGACCCTCGGCCTGCTCACGCTGTTCGTCCTGCTGGCCGGCATCGGGCTCATGCCGCCGATCTGGGCCCTCGTGATCCTGACAGTTCCGCCGCTGCTGGCCGGCACGTACGCCGGCATCGCCAGCGTGGACCGAAACGTCGTCGACGCCGCGCGTGCCATGGGCATGACCGAACTCCAGGTGCTCTTCCGCGCCGAGTTCCCCAACGCGCTGCCAGTCATGTACGGCGGCTTCCGCACCGGCGTGCTCCAGGCCATCGCCACTGTCTCGGTGGTGGCGTACATCAACCTCGGCGGCCTGGGCCGGTACCTCTTCGACGGGCTGGTGCTCTCCGATTTCCCCCAGATGCTGGGCGGGTCCCTGCTCATCGCCGGCCTGGCCATCGCCGTCGACCTTGTCCTTGCCCTCATCCAGAGGCTGTTCCTGTCCCAGGGGGCCTCTTCCCAGCCAAACCGGAGCCAGCAGGCTGCGGTTGATCTCACAGACCCCGTACCTGCGGGGACTGTTGTTCAAGGAGGTACGTCATGAAGGAAACCCGCCAACGAGCACTCGGCAGGCGCGCATTCGGAGGCCTGGCCGCCGGCGTCGGCCTGGCCATGGCACTGTCAGCCTGTGCAGGCTCATCCAACCCGCTCTCCACGGCGCCCGCAACGGGCGGAGCCACGTCCGGTTCCGGTGCGGCGCTGGTGATCGGTTCCGCCGATTTCCCGGAGAGCCAGATCATCGCCGAGGTCTACGCTGGGGCGCTCAACGGAGCCGGCGTCACCGCGAGCACCAAGCCGAACATCGGTTCCCGCGAGGTCTACTTCAAGGCCGTCCAGGACGGATCGGTGGACATCATCCCCGACTACAGCGGAAACCTGCTGCTGCACGTCAGCAAGGACGCCACGGAGGTGTCGGCCGAGGACATCTACAAAGCACTGCCGGGCAAGCTGCCCCAGGGGCTGGCCGTGCTGGAGGCCGCCAAGGCCGAGGACAAGGACGCGATGGTCGTCACGAAGGCCACCGCGGAGAAGTATCAGCTGAAGTCGATCGAGGACCTCGCCAAGGTCTGCAGCGAAATCGTGATCGGCGCACCGGCGACCTTCGCCGAGCGCGCCTACGGCCTTCCCGGCCTCGAGAAAAACTACAACTGCGTGCCCAAGAAGCTGGAACCGTTCAGCGACGGCGGCGGCGCCGTGACGCTGAAGGCCCTCCTCTCCGACCAGGTCCAGGTGGCCGACATCTACACCACCACCCCGTCCATCGCGGACAACGACCTGGTGGTCCTGGAGGACCCGAAGAACAACTTCATCGCCCAGCAGGTCCTGCCGCTGTACAACACGGCCAAGATGACGGACAAGGCGAAGGAAACCCTCAACGCCGTGTCCAAGGTCCTGACCACTGAGGACCTCATCAACCTCAACCGCGCCGTCAGCGGCAGCCAGAAGCAGAACCCCAAGGACGCCGCGGCGGCCTGGCTCAAGGACAAGGGCCTGGTCAAGTAGGGCACTTCCAGGCTTTCTGACGCACGACGGCGGCCGCCACGCTTCCCCAGTTCCGGGGGAACGCGGCGGCCGCCGTCGCACGTTCTGCCGCCTGTGACGGCGGCACGGCCCTGTGAGTCAGATCTCGGCGGAAGTACATCCTCCATATGGCATATTTGATGAATGGCAGATTTCAAGCAGTCCACCAAGCTTCATAATGTCCTTTACGACATCCGTGGACCGATCCTTCAGGCCGCCCAGCAGATGGAGGCAGAGGGTCACCGCATCCTCAAACTGAACATCGGAAACCCCGCCCCGTTCGGGTTTGAAGCGCCGGACGCGATCCTGGTGGATATGATCCGCCACCTGCCGCATGCCCAGGGCTACAGCGATTCCCGCGGAATTTTCTCCGCCCGCACCGCCGTCTCGCAGTACTACCAGACCCGCGGCATCCAGAACATCCACGTCGACGACATCTACCTCGGGAACGGCGTCAGCGAACTCATCACGATGTCGCTGATGGCACTGCTCAACGACGGCGACGAGGTCCTGATCCCCACCCCCGACTATCCGCTGTGGACCGCCTCCGTGGCCCTCGCCGGCGGGAAGCCCGTGCATTACCTCTGCGATGAGGACTCGGGGTGGCAGCCGGACCTGGCGGACATGGAAGCGAAGATCACGCCCCGCACCAAAGGCATCGTAGTGATCAACCCGAACAACCCCACCGGCGCCGTCTATCCCGAGGACACCCTCAAGAAGATCGTCGCGCTGGCCGAAAAGCACGGGCTCGTCCTCTTCGCCGACGAGATCTACGAGAAGATCCTCTATGAGGACGCCGTCCACGTGAACATGGCCAGCCTGACCGGCGACCATGTCCTGTGCCTGACGTTCAGCGGCCTGTCCAAGGCCTACCGGGTGTGCGGCTACCGGGCCGGCTGGATGGCCATCTCCGGGCCGAAGAAGGACGCCGCAGACTACCTCGAGGGCATCAACCTGCTCGCGAACATGCGCCTGTGCGCCAACGTCCCTGCCCAGCACGCCATCCAGACGGCGCTCGGCGGGTACCAGAGCATCAACGACCTCATCCTGCCCGGCGGACGCCTGCTGGAGCAGCGCAACAAGGCCTATGACATGCTCAACGCCCTTCCCGGGGTCAGCACCCAGCAGGCACGGGGCGCCATGTACCTCTTCCCGAAGCTCGACCCCGAGGTCTATCACATCCGCGACGACGAGAAGTTCGTCCTGGACCTCCTGCGCGAGCAGAAGATCCTGGTCTCCCACGGCCGGGCCTTCAACTGGGTCCGTCCCGACCACTTCCGCATGGTCACCCTGCCGCTGGTGAAGGACCTTGAAGAGGCAATCAACCGCATGGGGGACTTCCTGAGCCGGTACAAGGGGAACTAGGATTCGGGACAGCAGCGCTGCTGGAGGAACATCCGGTCGACGGGCTGCCCGAACCGGAAAGAGGCTTTGATGGCAGATGTCGTGGATTTCGACGAACACCCCTCCGAGATCCTGAGGGCAGGCAAGAAGTTCAGCCTTCGCGACGTCGACCCGGACTCCACTCCGGGCTACACCGGTGACAAGGCTGCCGGAGAGAAGCTGCTCGCCGAGCTCGACGGCAAGCTCACGCAACTGCAGGAGCAACTCTTTGCGGAGTCCCGGACCGGTGGCAAGAAACGGGTGCTGCTGGTCCTGCAGGCCATGGACACCGCGGGCAAGGGCGGCATCGTCAATCACGTGATGGGCCAGATGAATCCGCAGGGCGTGCAGCTGAAGTCTTTCAAGGCGCCCACGCCCGAAGAGCAGTCTTACGATTTCCTCTGGCGGATCGAAAAAGAAGTGCCCGCGGCCGGAATGGTGGGGGTCTTCGACCGTTCCCACTATGAGGACGTCCTGATCCACCGCGTGCATCGTTGGGCCGACGCCGAGGAACTGGAGCGCCGGTACCGGGCCATCAACGAATTCGAGGCCCGGCAGGCGGCCGCCGGAACGAAAGTCGTCAAGGTCATGCTGCACATCAGCCGGGACGAGCAGCGGGAACGGCTGCTCGCGCGGCTGGAGGATCCCGCGAAAAGGTGGAAATACAGCGGCAACGACCTCAAGGAACGGGCCTTTTGGGAAGATTACATGGACGCGTACCAGGCCGCTTTTGAACAGACGAGCTCCGAGCTCGCCCCCTGGCACATAGTCCCCGCCGACAAGAAGTGGTACGCCCGGATTGCCGTCCAGCAATTGCTGCTGGACGCGCTGGAAGGACTGGCGCTTGAGTGGCCGGCCCCGGAGCTCGACGTCGACATGGAATCCGAGCTGGTGCGGCGCTCCTAGCTGTTCGGCCTTCGCTGAGACCCTATAACTAGCCGTCCTGTGCGGGCTTCTCGCGTGCCGCGGCGAGGCGCCTGCGGGCACCTTCGAGCCACTCTTCGCAGCGTTTGGCCAGTGCCTCGCCGCGTTCCCAGAGCGCCAGGGACTCCTCGAGGCTCGCCCCGCCGGCTTCCAGCCGGCTGACGACACCGACGAGCTGCTCACGGGCTTCCTCGTAGCTCAGACCCTCTATGTCGGTGTGCGGGGTTGTGTCTGCTGCCATGGCGTGTTGCTCCTTGCTGTGTCCCGCAGGACGGATTGTTCGGGTGTGGTGGCCGGCTGGCCCGTTGGGCCGGGCCGGCTGGGGAGTCACTCTTCGGCGGGTTCCTGGCCGCCGGTCGACTCCGCGGTGAACCGGCCCCCGGCCACGCGGACGGTCAACGGCATGCCCGACGGCGCCTGGTCGGGGTGCCGCACGACGTCCCGGCGGACCCCGGGATCCGACCCGGCGCCGGCGAGCTGCACCACGGCGTAGCCCCGGTCCAGGGTTTTCTGCGGCGAGAGGGCACGGACCTGGGCCTTGAGGTGGACCAGTTGGTCGGCGGCCCGGACGACGGCGGTGGTGACCGCCGCCTGGGAGCGGCCCTTGAGCCGTTCGACGTCGTCGTGCCGGATGCTGACCATAACCTCGGGGGACGCCAGTACGGGACGGGAGCGCAAGGAGGCCAGGCGGTCGGTTTCCCGGTCCACCAGCCGGACAGCGCCACGGCGCAGCTGGTCCCGGGCCTGGCGCACGCGCGCAAGCTCTTCCACGACGTCCGGGACGATCCGCTTGGCGGCGTCGGTCGGCGTGGAGGCGCGCAGGTCCGCGACATCGTCCAGGATCGGCCGGTCCGCCTCATGGCCGATTGCGCTCACCACCGGGGTGGCGGCCGCGGACACCGCCCGGATAAGTTCCTCATTGCTGAACGGCAGCAGATCTTCCAAGGCGCCGCCGCCACGGGCGATGACGATCACGTCCACATGGGGATCCGCATCCAGCTCGCGCAAGGCCGCGATCACCTGAGCGACCGCCGTATTGCCCTGCACGGCCACCTCGCGGATTTCGAATTCGACGGCGGGCCAGCGCAGGGCCGCGTTGCGGAGCACGTCCTTCTTGGCGTCCGAATCGCGGCCGGTGATCAGGCCGATCCGGTGGGGGAGCAAAGGCAGGCGCTTCTTGCGGGCATCGGAGAACAGCCCTTCCGCGGCCAGGGCATGGCGCAGCCGTTCGATCCTGGCGAGCAGGTCCCCGAGGCCCACGGGCCGGATGTCCTTCACGGACATGTTCAGCCTGCCGGTCTTAAGCCAGAATTCGGCCTTGATCAGAGCCACTACCCGGGACCCCCGTTCCAGCGGGATTTCCTGCCGATCCAGGACCTTGGTCCAGGCGGACGCCGGGAGGGAGATCTCGGCGTCAATGTCCCGCAGCGTCAGGTAGGCGTTGGTGCCGCGGCGGTTCATTTCGATGACCTGGCCTTCGACCCAGGCGGACGGGGCCCGGTCGATGTGCATCTTGAGTTTTTGGGACAGCAGCTGCAGCGGCCACGGGTTGTCCGGGCTGGTCTCGGCGGCAGTGGCCGGAACCGTAGTGGCAGCCGCGACGTCCTCAGACATGCCGGGACCCCGGGGCGGAGATGGCCTTGTGCATATGGTGGTTGTCCTTTGCCGGAGCGGGGCTGTCAGCAGGCACGCCCCTCAGCGACTGCGCGTCCGGAAGGGCACCGGCAGACAACTCGAACGTGTCTGTTTCAACTCTATCCATAGCTCTACCATCGGGGACCGACTTTATCCTTCCGCAGGCCGCCCCCGTAGGATGGCACTACCCATCAACCTCCTAGGATTCTTTGTGCGCACTTTTGTCTCGGCCGTAGCGGTCCTCATCGGCCTTGTCCTGGCGGCTGTCGCTGTTCCGGCCATGTGGGTGGACCGGAACATTGTCCAGGAGGACGGCTTTGTGGCGTTCACCGCACCGCTCGGCAAGGACCCGGCATTCCAGGAGCGGCTGGCTTCGGCCTCCGTCGGCAGCCTTGGCGCGGACCGGATCCCCGAAGCACTCACCGGACTGGTCACACCCATTCTGGAAAGCGCCGCGCGGTCCCTGACCAGCATGCCCGGCTACCCCGACGCCTGGACCGAAACACTCCGCAAAAGCCACCGGCTGAACTTCGCCGACCCAGCTGCCGGCCCTGCCGCGGCCGACGGCGTCACAGTGCTGACCCTGGACCTTGCGCCACTTGTGGGTCTGGTGGCGAAGCAGGTGGCGGATGCCACGACCCTCCCTCTGGAGGCCCCGGATCAGTTGCTGATCACCATCGGACAGCCCGAACACCGGCAGCTCCTCGACCGGGTGGCCGCCTTCGCGCCGATGGGCTACGCCTTGGCGGCCGGCGCGCTGATCGCCTTCGCCTTGGCTTTCGTGGCGGCCCGGCGGCGCTGGGCAGTCCTTGCCGGGATCGGGCTCGGGACCCTCGTGCTGGCCGGCGTCTGGACGCTGGCCGCCGACGCCGCCGGGCGCGCGGTGACGGCCACGAGGAGCGGCAACGAAGTCGCGGAGATCTTCAAGAGCGAGTTCGTCGTGGCCGCCAGCTCAAGTTTCGGGCAGTGGGTGCTGGCGGCCGCCATAGCGGGCGGTGTCCTGCTGGCGGCCGGACTCGTCCTGCGCGTCGTCGGCGGGCGCCGCCGCGCCTGAGTCCCGGCCACGACGGCGGCCCGCTCAACACCGGTAGCATTGGGGCATGACTTCCACCGCTGTTTCCATTCCGATGCCAACCGTTCCGCGCCGACGGCGTACGCCGGAAGAAGTCCTGGCGGCAGCCCCGGTCTCCGGCACAAAAAGGGTCCTCCTCGCAGCCCCGCGCGGCTACTGCGCCGGCGTCGACCGTGCGGTCATCGCGGTGGAAAAGGCGCTGGAACACTACGGTCCACCGGTCTACGTCCGCAAACAGATCGTCCACAACGTGCATGTGGTCAGCTCACTGGAAGAAAAAGGCGCCATCTTCGTTGACGAGACCGACGAGGTCCCCGAGGGCGCGCTGGTGATCTTCTCCGCGCACGGTGTCTCACCGGCCGTGGTCCAATCCGCCGAGGACCGCGGGCTGCGGACCATCGACGCGACCTGCCCCCTCGTGACCAAGGTGCACAAGGAGGCTGTGCGCTTCGCCAAGGACGACTTCGACATCCTGCTGATCGGTCATGACGGCCACGAGGAAGTTGAAGGAACCGCGGGCGAGGCCCCGGAGCACATCCAGATCATCAACGGCCCGCACGAGGTCGACAAGGTCACGGTCCGGGACCCGGAGAAGGTCATCTGGCTGTCCCAGACCACCCTCAGCGTGGACGAAACAATGGAAACCGTCCGCCTCCTCAAGGAACGGTTCCCCACCCTGCAGGACCCGCCCAGCGACGACATCTGCTACGCGACCACCAACCGCCAGGTGGCCATCAAGAAGATCTCCCCGCAGGCCGAGCTCGTGATTGTGGTCGGATCGGCCAACTCCTCGAACTCGGTCCGGCTCGTGGAGGTGGCGCTGGAGTACGGTGCGAAGGCCTCCTACCGCGTGGACTTCGCCAACGAGGTGGACGAGACCTGGTTCGAGGGCGTGGCCACCGTCGGTGTCACCTCCGGTGCTTCGGTACCGGAAGTTCTGGTCAAGGACGTCCTGCGCCTGCTTGCCGATTACGGCTACGGCTCGGTCGAGGAAGTGGTCACGGCGGAGGAGGATCTGCTCTTCTCGTTGCCGAAGGAACTTCGCGCCACCCTGAAGCAGGCCGGCGACGTGACCCGTGCCCTCGGCGGCCGCGGGTCGCGCGCTTCAGAGACCTCCTAGGCATCCGTAGCCAGGCCGTTTCCTAGGCGGCCGACTCCCGGTCCTCCTCGCCTGAAACGTCCCCTTCGTCGTCCGCGGCGTCGTCCATCCGGCGGCTACCGGAACCAATGGCGGGCCCGTTCCCGGGCTGGAGTTCCGGGGCGGCCACGGAACGCGGCGTCACCTCAACGGCCGCCGGCGTCGTCAGGCCCGCCGCATCCAGGGCATTGAGCTTCCGTGCGGTCGGCAGCACCCGGGCCTCCAGCGTGCCCACCATGGAGTTGTAGCGGTCCACTGACGTCTTGAGCGACGCGCCCAGCTTCGTGACGTTCTCGCCAAGCGTTCCCATCCGCTCGTAGAGCTGGTGGGCGAGTTCGAAGAGCTCCCGGGCGCTGTCCGTCAGCACGTCCTGGCGCCAGGTGAAGGCGACGGACTTCAGGACGGCCAGCAGGGTTGAGGGTGAGGCCAGCACGACGTTCCTGGACAGTGCGTAGTCCAGCAGGGCCGGGTCCGCGGACAGTGCGGCCGCAAGAATAGACTCGGCCGGCAGGAAGCAGACCACAAGCTCCGGGGAGTTGCCGGGAATGTCCCAGTACTTCTTGCTGCTCAGCGCGTCGACGTGGGCCTTCAGGGCCTTGCCATGGGCCAAGAGATGGGCCTGCTGCCCTGACAGGGTCTGCGCGTGCTGCTGCCCGCCGGCGGAGGCACCCAGCTCCTGCGCCGCCAGATAGGCCGTGAGCGGCACCTTGGCGTCGACCACCAGCTGCTTCGCGCCGGGAAGCTGCACCACGAGGTCGGGACGGACGCTGGTCTCCGCCGCGGCACCGTGCTGCTGGCCGCTGTGGACTTGTTCATGGAAATCGACATGGCGCAGCATCCCGGCAGCCTCGACCACGCGGCGCAACTGGACCTCGCCCCACTGGCCGCGGGCGCTGTTGGACCGCAGTGCGGACTCCAGAGCGTGCGTTGAGCGCAGCAGCTGCTCGTCGGACAGCCGGGCCTCCTGCAGCTGCTGGGCCAGCTGTCCGTACTGCTCCAGGCGGTCGCGTTCCAGCAGTGACACCTGCTGCTGCACCGCGGTGAGCTTTTCCGCCACCGGCGCCAGGGCCCGCAGGACACTGCCGTCCTGGTTGCGGGACTCGCCGAGGTCCCGGTTTTGCGCAGCCAGGAGCCGCCTCTCGGCGTCGGCTGCGGCGAACTGTGCGCTGACGTCCGAAAGCCGGGCCGACACGGCGTCGAAGTCCTGCTCCACGGCGAGCGTGCGGCGCCGGAGCAGCACGTAGACCACCGCTGCTCCGGCGACTGCGCCGACGAGCAGCATAAGCAAGGCAAGAATCAATCCCAAAGCGTCCATGCCTTCACTTTGGCATGCCCCTGTGACAGTTTCCGGATGACGCCCTGCGGACGGCGACGCAGTCCGCACGGCAGTCCGCGCAGGGGGCAGGTCGTGCGGCCGGACGGGCGCCCGGGCCGGGGAGTCCACGCCGACGCGGGGTCCCCGGCCACAGCAGGTAGAATTAGTACTCGTGGCTCTTACTATTGGCATCGTCGGACTGCCCAACGTCGGCAAATCAACTCTTTTCAACGCACTGACCCGGAACCAGGTGCTCGCAGCGAACTACCCGTTCGCCACGATCGAGCCCAATGTCGGCGTCGTCAACCTGCCGGACCCGCGGCTTGCCAAGCTGGCCGCCGTTTTCGGCTCCCAGCGCCTGCTGCCCGCTCCGGTGTCGTTCGTGGACATCGCCGGGATTGTGAAGGGCGCGTCGGAGGGCGAAGGCCTCGGCAACAAGTTCCTGGCCAACATCCGCGAGGCCCAGGCCATCGTCCAGGTTATCCGCGTATTTGATGACCCCGACGTCATTCACGTCGACGGCAAGGTGGATCCCCGCTCGGACATGGAAATCATCAACACCGAGCTGATCCTGGCCGACCTTCAGACCATCGAAAACGCCATTCCCCGGATCGAAAAAGAAGTCAAGATCAAGAAGCGGGAAGCGGCCGAGCTGGCCGCTATCAAGGCCGCCCAGGCTGTCCTGGAGCGCGGCGACACCATTTTTTCCTCGGTCAAGAGCGACAAGCTGGAGATGGAGCACCTCAAGGAGCTCGGCCTCCTGACCGCCAAGCCGGTGATCTACGTCTTCAACGCGGACGAGGGAATCCTGGGCAGCCCGGAGAAGCAGGACGAACTGCGGGCCATGGTTGCCCAGGCGGACGCGATCTTCCTCGACGCCAAGCTCGAGTCCGACCTCGTTGAGCTCGACGAGGAAGAGGCCCGCGAAATGCTGGAGATGAACGGCCAGGACGAATCAGGCCTGGACCAGCTGGCCCGCGTCGGCTTCCACACCTTGGGGCTGCAGACCTACCTCACCGCAGGGCCCAAGGAAACCCGGGCCTGGACCATCCACCAGGGCGACACCGCGCCGCAGGCGGCCGGCGTGATCCACTCCGACTTCCAGCGCGGTTTCATCAAGGCCGAGGTCGTCTCCTTCGACGACCTCATCGAAGCCGGGTCCATGGCGGAGGCGAAGTCCCGCGGCAAGGTCCGCATTGAAGGCAAGGAATACGTGATGGCCGACGGCGACGTCGTGGAGTTCCGCTTCAACGTCTGACGGTTTTGATGAATTCATCAAGTAATTAAGGATTAACTCGAAAGGCCCCGATTGTTGAATCGGGGCCTTTCCTGTGTCCGGGGGAGATTAGCGTGCGTGCGCCTCCACGTCAATAGATTGTGGGGAATCTGGCCCGCAGACCGCCGTCAAATGTTGCAGCTCTGTAACGAAGATTACAGCTGGTCAACTTTCCTCGCGCAGGGTGGATTTTGGGGCTTACGCTACATCCCATGTGAGACGGGCCACACTGCCGCTGGGGGAGTGTGGACGTCTGCCCGGTGCCTACGGCCTCGGTCTCAACCACACCACAGAAACAAGGAGGCGGAATGCGCTTCGGTCGTATTTCCAAAGCAGTGGGTGTGGCAGCAGCAGCTGCCCTCGCCCTCAGCGCCTGCGCGGGCAACAGTGGCGGGACAACCCCGACCACCGCTGCGGCAGCAAGCAAATCAGGCGGATCTGCAACAGTCGTAGAGGTGAACGCGTTCAACACGTTCAACCCCAACACGGCGGACGGCAACACCGACATCAACTCGAAGATCAGCTACGCCACCCACTCGGGCTTCTTCTACATCGACAACAAGCTGAACGTTGTTCGCAACGAAAAGTTCGGCAAGATGGAAAAGACCTCGGACAACCCGTTGACCGTGAAGTACACCATCAACGACGGCGTGAAGTGGTCGGACGGAACCCCCGTTACCAGTGCCGATCTTCTGCTGCAGTGGGCCGCGTTCTCCGGATATTACAACGATGCCGACGCAGAGGCGAAGACCGGAACGTCCTACTTCTCCTACGCCGGTGACCCCACGGGCATCGCCCTGTCGGACTTCCCGGAGCTCAGTGACGACGGCAAGTCCATGACGGTCAAGTACTCAAAGCCGTTCTCCGATTGGGAAATCGCTCTCGGCGGCCCCGGCATCGACATCCCGGCGCACGTCCTGGCCAAGAAGGCCGGACTGGCGGATGCCAAGGCATTCGTTGACCTGGTCAAGGGCATGCCGCGCGGCGACGCCAAGGCGCCGAAGCCGGCCAACGCGCAGCTCCAGGCAATGGCGGAGATGTGGAACACCGGCTTCGACTCCAAGACCCTGCCGGCCGACCCGAGCCTCTACCTCTCCAACGGCCCCTACATCGTCAAGGGTGTCAACCAGGACCAGTCCCTGACCATGATCAAGAACAAGGACTACAACTGGGGTCCGGAAGCCAAGCTGGACGAAATCACGGTCCGCTACATCGGTTCCGCTCCCGCTCAGGTGCAGGCGCTCAAGAACGGCGAAGCTGACATCATCGCACCGCAGGCCTCGGCCGACACGGTGGAGCAGCTTAAGGCGCTCGAAAGCCAGGGCGTCACGGTCGAGGTCGGAAACCAGCTTTCCTACGACCACATCGACCTCAACTTCAGCGGCGTGTTTGCTGAGAAGAGTGTCCGCGAAGCGTTCATGAAGAGCGTCCCCCGCAAGGACATCGTTGACAAGATCGTCAAGAAGCTGGACCCGAAGGCTGCACCGCTGGACTCGCAGCTGTTCGTGCCTGACCAGGCCCTGTACGCCGATTCCGTCAAGGAAAACGGTTCTTCGGCCTACCAGGACGTGGACATCGAAGGTGCAAAGAAGCTCCTCAACGGTGCCACGCCTGAAGTCCGCATCATGTACAACAAGGACAACCCCAACCGTGCCGACATGTTCGCGCTGATCAGCGAGTCCGCCTCCAAGGCCGGCTTCAAGATCGTCGACGGCGGACTCGGCAAGTCTGACTGGGGCAAGGCCCTCGGCGACGGCTCCTACGATGCGACCATCTTCGGCTGGATCAACTCGGGTGTTGGCGTCTCCGGCGTTCCGCAGATCTTCAAGACGGGCAACGACTCGAACTTCAACCTGTTCACCGATCCGGAAGCCGACAAGCTGATGGATGAACTGATTGTCACCACCGACAAGGCCAAGCAGGACGGGCTCATCAAGCAGATCGACAAGAAGATCTGGGATTCCGCCTACGGCCTGCCGCTGTTCCAGGCAGTCGGCGTGGACGCGTACAGCGACCGCATCACCGGCGTGAAGTACATGCCGAACCAGACCGGTGTCTGGTGGAACTTCTGGGAGTGGGCACAGAAGTAGCCGACGACCGCAAGTAACACTTGCTAGCTAAAGGCGTCGGGACCGGGCAATTTGGTCCCGACGCCTTTCTAGCGACACCCCCACGACGACGGCGGGCCCCGCCCCATCATCGCGGGACAACGGCCAAACTCTGCGACCGGTCCGGGCAACCCCTGGGCCCGAATACTGAGGTTCTATTCCAATGGTGACCTACATAGTCCGGCGGCTTATCACTGCCGCCCTCATACTTCTCGGCGCATCCTTTCTGGTGTATCTCCTGACAGCGGCGTCAGGCGACCCCCTCGAGGAATTCCGCGCCATCAGCGCCGCCAACAAACAGCAGCTGATGGACGCCCGCATCGAACTGCTGCAGCTGGACACACCCGCTCCCATCCGCTATTTCCAGTGGCTCGGCGGTGCGGCCGGATGCCTCATCCCGTTCGCTGACGCCTGCGACCTGGGCAAGAACATCGCCGGCCAGCCCGTTACGGAGGCCCTCGGCTTCGCGCTGGTCCAGACTCTGACCCTGGTCACCGGAGCCACCGTGCTGGCGATCCTGATCGGCATCACACTCGGCATCATCACTGCCCTGCGCCAGTACAGCACGCTGGACTACGGCGTGACGTTCATGGCCTTCTTGTTCTTCTCCCTCCCCATCTTCTGGGTCGCGGTCCTCCTCAAGGAGTTCGGCGCCATCGGGTTCAACAACTTCCTCAGGAATCCCGAGATACCGATACCGGCAGCCCTCGCCATCGGCGCCGTTCTTGGTGTGCTGACAGCCGTGACGGTCGGTGGCGAGATGAAGCGCAGGCTCCTCAGCGGCGGCGTCGCCTTCTTGTTCGCCGCCGCTGTGCTGATGTACTTCTCCGCCACCGAGTGGTTCAAAACGCCCGGTCTGGGCCCGGTGGTCATTGCGATCGCCGGCGTCGGCATTGCGTTCGCCGTAACCCTGCTTTCCGCAGGGCTTAAGAACCGCAAGGCGCTGCAATCGGCGCTGATCGCCGTCGGCGTCGGACTGGTTGTCTACTTCCTCATCCAGCCGCTGCTTAACGAGGCAACGTTCCTGATGATCGTGCTCCTCGCTGTCGCGGCGATTCTGGCCGGACTGGGCATCGGTTACCTGATGGGCGGCTACGACCGCGGACAGTCCATGCGGGCCGCGGCGCTCACATCGTTCCTGGTCGGATTCATGATCCTGCTGGACCGCTACATGCAGGCGTGGCCCGGCTACTTCAACAACAGCCGGGTCCGTGGCCGCCCCATTGCCACCATCGGCGCCAGCACCCCGAACATCGAAGGCGACTTCTGGACCCTGAGCCTGGATTCGTTCACGCACCTGATCCTTCCGACGCTGGCCCTCATCCTGATTTCGCTGGCCGGCTACACACGCTTCACCCGCGCCTCGATGCTTGAAATCATGAACATGGACTACATCCGGACCGCCCGGGCCAAGGGCCTGTCGGAACGGACTGTGGTCATGCGCCATGCCTTCCGCAACGCGCTGATCCCGATCGCCACCATCGTCGCCTTCGACATCGGCGGGCTGATCGGCGGCGCCGTCATCACCGAAACCGTCTTCTCGGTCCGGGGGATGGGCTTCCTGTTCCTGGACGGCATCACCCACGTCGACCCCAACCCCGTGATGGGTGTCTTCGTCTGTGTGGCCATCACGGCCATGGGTTTCAACCTCATTGCGGACCTTGCGTACTCCGCACTTGATCCACGCGTAAGGGTAAAAGCATGAGCCAGCCAAGTCAGCAGGACGAGATCATGGCCGAAGACGAAGCACTGAGGCGTCCGGCGGCCGGCATCGAGCCGATCCTCGAAGCCAAGGGCCTGAGCCAGGGGCAGATCGTCCGGAAACGGTTCCTGGGCCACTCCGGCGCCATCATCGGGCTGGTCGCCTTCGCCATCATTTTTGTTATGGCGTTCACCTCCGTGGGCTACTGGGGCATCCCCGGCTGGTGGAAATACAACCACGAGGAAGTGTCACCCCTGGTCAACGACGGCGTGCCCACCGCCTCGCTGTGGCCGCTCGCCTGGGGCGAACACCCCTTCGGCCAGGACCGGATCGGCCGCGACCTCTTCGCCATGACCATGCGCGGCGCCCAGCAGTCGATCACCGTTATGGTGGTGATCGGACTCATCGCCGGCTTTATCGGCGTCGTGGTCGGCGCCCTGGCCGGCTACTTCCGGGGCTGGACCGAAGCGGTGCTGATGCGCCTCACCGACGTCATCATCATCATTCCGGCGCTCCTGCTCGCCGCCGTGATGGCGCAGATGGCCGGCCGGCGGGACTCCGGCAGCTGGTTCGCCTCCTTCGCCAGCAACAACGGCATCCTCGCGCTGGGCATCTTCCTGGGCCTGATCACCTGGGTGGGACTCGCCCGCCTGATGCGCGGGGAATTCCTCTCGCTGCGCGAACGCGAGTTCGTGGACGCCGCACGGATCTCGGGGGCGAGCAATGCCCGGATCATCTTCAAGCACATCCTGCCCAACGCCATCGGTGTGCTGATCGTCAACGTCACGCTGACGATGTCCGCCGCGATCCTCACCGAGACGGCCCTGAGCTACCTCGGCGTCGGCGTCAAGGCCCCGGACACGTCACTGGGGCTGCTCATTTCGCAGAACCAGGAGGCCTTCGCCACCCGCCCGTGGCTGTTCTGGTTCCCGGGCCTGTTCATCGTAATGATCTGCCTCAGCATTAACTTCATCGGCGACGGCCTGCGGGACGCCTTCGATCCGCGGCAGAAGAAATTCAACGCGAAGAAGGCCAAGGACACCGGGCATCCGCTCGGGGCGACCCCCGTCACCGCGTTCGACGGAACCAAGGGCGACTAGGTGGCCGCCACCCGCAGTGCGTGCGCGGGCGGGCTAACGGGCGGCGATCGCCCAGTAGCTGGCCGCCAGCAACAGTACGACGGCGCTGCCCGCCACCCAGCGGTACTTCACCTTCACGGCTGTGGTGGCGGCATCACCGGCGGCAAGCGCGCCGCTTTCCACCAGTTCCTGCCAGCGCGCCCGCACGAGGCGGGCTGCCTGGCCGGAGTCCGTGGACTTCAGGTCTCCGGGCCGCACGGACTGGCCCGGACCGTACGTCGTTGCCGGCAGGCCCCGGAGGTCTTCGGGCTGGGCATTTCGCCCGCCCCAGATGCCGGGAGCGGGCGCAGCCCAGGCCGCGTAGCTCTTATGGGCCGTGACCAGGGTGAGGGCAAAGCGGGTATCGACGTGCACCAGCGCTGCCCATGGCACCAGGACGGACCGGAACGGGTTCTCCAGGGTCACCCCGCCGTCGTGCACCACGACGGCTGGCATCCAGAACAGCTGCCAGCCGAGGAACGCGATCAGCAGCAGCGGCGCCGTTCCGGCCAGGGCCGCCGGGCCGGCGGTGACCGCCGTGACGACGATGCCCAGGGCGGCAACGGACCAGGACAGCCAGGCGAACCAGGCGTTCGTTCGGGCTTTGAAGATTTCGACGGTACCGGCATGTGGCGCAGAGCTCATGCCCCCAATAATTCAGTATTCCGAGCCGCAGCACTAATCCCCGGTGGACCGGCGGCCCGGGTGGAAGGAAAGCCCCATCATGACTGACTTCATCACCCTCGATCCGGCCATCACCCCCGCGCCGGGCAGGAACGAGCCCGTACTGGAGGTCCGCGGCCTAAGCGTCGATTTCGGCGTGGACAAAAAATGGGTGCCCGCCGCCATCGGCCTGAACTACGAGGTGCGGGCCGGCGAGGTCCTGGCGATCGTGGGCGAGTCCGGCTCCGGCAAGAGTGCCAGCTCCATGGCCCTGCTGGGCCTGCTGCCGAGCAACAGCCGCGTGAGCGGAAGCGTCAAGCTCGCCGGACAGGAGCTGCTGGGAACCAACGAGGCCAATATCCGCGCTGTCCGCGGCAAGGAAGTGGCCGTGATCTTCCAGGAGCCGATGACGGCCCTGAACCCGGTCTACACCGTGGGCGCCCAGATCGTGGAGACGGTGCGGCTGCACAGCGAGGTCTCTCCCGACGAAGCCCGGCTCCGGGCCCTGCGCATGCTCGAGCTTGTGGAGCTGCCCGACCCGGAGAAAGCGTTCCGCTCCTATCCCCACCAGCTTTCCGGCGGCCAGCGGCAGCGTGCGATGATCGCGCAGTCGCTGTCCTGCGATCCCAAACTGCTCATCGCCGACGAGCCCACCACGGCCCTGGACGTGACGGTCCAGGCGGAAATCCTGGACCTTATGCGCAACCTGCGCAACAAGCTGGACAGCGCGATCGTGCTGATCACCCACGACATGGGCGTCGTGGCCGACCTTGCTGACCGCATCGCCGTGATGCGGCGCGGCGTGATCGTGGAAACCGGCACGGCCGCAGAGATCTTCCATAACCCGCAGCACGAATACACCAAGGCCCTCCTGGCCGCCGTCCCGCACCTGGGACAGGGCGGCGCGGAATCCGCCGCGGAAGTGGACGTCACGGCAGCCCTCGCCGCCGCCACACATGCCGAACTCACCTCCATCCCGGAGGAGCAGCTCCTCCGGCGCGAGCGTGAAAACGCCGCCGCCCTGGCCGCCGCGGAAGCCGCCAAACCGCAGGGCCAGCCCGTGCTGGAACTGACCGACGTGGCCATCGAGTACCCCAAGCAGGGCCGCGTGCCCGCGTTCCGTGCCGTGGAAGGCGCCAACCTGGCGATCTACCCGGGGCAGGTTGTCGGCCTGGTGGGGGAGTCCGGTTCGGGCAAGACCACCATCGGCCGCGCCGCCGTCGGGCTGCTACCGGTCGCGGCCGGCACCATGAAGGTCGTCGGCCAGGACATTTCGGCCGCGAAGCGGAACGGCCGGCAGCTCCAGGAGATGCGCCGCCATGTCGGCATGGTGTTCCAGGACCCGTCGTCGTCCCTGAACCCGCGGCTTCCCATCGGCGAAAGCATCGGTGAGCCGATGTTCCTGTCCGGAGTGGCAAAAGGCGCCGAACTGCAGCAGCGGATCGAGGCGCTGCTGGATCAGGTCGAGCTCCCGCGCAACTACCGCAACCGCTACCCGCACGAACTGTCCGGCGGGCAGAAGCAGCGGGTGGGCATTGCCCGGGCGCTCTCGCTCAAGCCCAAGCTGATGGTCGCCGACGAGCCCACGTCGGCACTGGACGTGTCCGTGCAGGCCAAGGTGCTGGACCTGTTCCAGAACCTGCAGAGGGAGCTCGGGTTCGCCTGCCTTTTCGTCACCCACGACCTCGCTGTCGTCGATGTGTTGGCGGACCGGATCTGCGTGATGCAGCGCGGCCGCATCGTCGAGCAGGGCACCCGGGACCAGATCCTGCGCAATCCGCAGGAGCCTTACACCCAGCGGCTCCTGGCTGCGGTGCCGCTGCCGGATCCGGAAAAGCAGCGGGAACGCCGCGAGTTGCGGGCGCAGCTTCTGGGGGCCGAATCGAGTTAACTCAACGTAACCCGGATCACGGGGCGGCGAATACTACCAGCCGGTAGCGTGTGACTTGAAATACATTGCGCTTGACGCTACCGGTCATGCTTTTGTCGGGTCACGGTTTGGCAACAGAGTTCCACCATCTGGACAATCTGGGGTTAGGCTACTCGTATATGTAGGCCACGTCACAGGGGATACCCCTGTGCCTGCCTGCGGGGAAGCAGAAGTTTTCCCTCACGAACTCCCACAACTCTTAGGAGGCGGAATGCGTTTTTCGCGCACTTCCAAAGCACTGGGCATGGTGGCCATCGCCGCCCTCGCCCTGACCGGATGCGGCGCCGGAGGCGGCACCTCAAACGGTGCCAGCCAGGCAGCCGGCGACCCCAACAAGGTCATCACCGCGTACAGCAACGAACCGCAGAACCCCCTGATGCCCGCCAACACCGGCGAAGTCTACGGCGGCCGCGTAGTCGAGCTCCTCTTCGAAGGCCTCACCAGCTACGACCCCAGTGGCAAGTCGGTAAACGCGCTGGCCGAGTCCATCGAATCCCCGGACGGCCAGAACTACACCATCAAGGTCAAGTCGGGCACCAAGTTCACCAACGGCGAGGCAGTTACCGCCAAGAGCTTCGTTGACGCCTGGAACTTTGCCGCGCTGAGCACCAACGCGCAGGGCAACAGCAGCTTCTTTGAGTCCGTCGAGGGCTACGACGCCGTCAGCGCCACCTCGAAGCAGATGGGAGCGGACGGCAAGGAAACCGAGGTTCCCGCCCCCACCGCCCAGACCCTCTCCGGCCTGGCGCTGAAGGATGATTCCACGATCACGGTCAAGCTTTCGCAGCCGGAGGCCGACTGGCCGCTGCGCCTGGGCTACTCGGCCTTCATGCCGCTGCCCGCCGACGCCCTCAAGGACCCGAAGAAGTACGGCGAGAACCCGATCGGCAACGGCCCGTACAAGATGGAGAAGGAAGGCGCCTGGCAGCACGACAGCCAGATCGCCCTGGTCAAGAACGCTGACTACAAGGGTGCCCGCGAAGCCAAGAACGGCGGCGTGACCTTCAAGTTCTACACCGATCCGGCCCCGGCCTACACCGACATCCAGGCCAACAACCTGGACGTCACGGACGTTCTGCCCACGAACGCCCTGAAGACCTACACCACGGACTTCCCGGAGAACCACCTGAACAAGCCGTACGCCGGCAACTCCACCCTGAACATCCCGGGCTACCTGCCCGAGTTCCAGGGCGAAGCGGGCCAGCTGCGCCGCCAGGCCCTCTCCATGGCGATCAACCGCGACGAGATCACCAAGGTCATCTTCTCCGGCACCCGCATCCCGGCCAAGGACTTCACGTCCCCGGCTGTTGACGGCTACAACGAAAACGTTGCCGGTTCCGAGGTCCTGAAGTTCGACGCCGCCAAGGCGAAGGACCTCTGGACCAAGGCTGACGCCATCAGCCCGTGGCCCGCAGACAAGACCCTGCAGCTCGCGTACAACACTGACGGCGGCAACAAGGAATGGATCGACGCCGTTGCCAACAACTTCAAGAACAACCTGGGAATCAAGGCCGAAGGCCAGCCGTTCGCCAAGTTCGCTGAAATCCTGAAGCTGCGTACCGCCAAGGAGCTGCCGGGCCTGACCCGCGCCGGCTGGCAGGCCGACTACCCGTCGCTCTACAACTTCCTCGGCCCGCTCCTGAAGACCGGCGCCAGCGCCAACTACGAGGGCTACACGAACCCTGAGTTCGACAAGCTCCTCAACGAGGGCCTGGGCGCCAAGTCCACGGACGACGCCAACAAGAAGTTCACCCAGGCACAGGAGATCCTGTTCAAGGACCTCCCCAACCTGCCGCTGTGGTACTCCGCACGCCAGGCTGTCTGGAGCCAGAATGTCAGCAACGTTGACTCCGGCTGGAACGGCGTTCTGCAGTACTGGGCCATCACGGCCAAGTAGTTCCTGAGTTCTGCGGAACTCTTTTCCACATCACTAAAGCTTGGGGGTCCGGCCTTGCCGGACCCCCATATGCTTGAAACCGGCAGGAAGCTGTCCCCCATGATTCCCCTTCGTTCCACAATCTCACCAGAGGCACTGCTGTGATCCAGTTCATCCTCCGGCGCCTGTTGCAGGTCATTCCGGTCTTCCTCGGAACCACCCTGCTCGTCTACTTCATGGTCTTCGCCCTTCCCGGCGACCCCATCCGTGCACTCTTCGGCGACCGCCCGCCGAGCGAGGCGGTCATCGCGCAGCTGCGCCAGCAGTACAACCTGGACGAGCCGTTCTGGGTCCAGTACGGGCTGTTCCTCAAGAACCTCTTCACCTTCAACCTCGGCGTCGACTTCACCGGCCAGCCGATCGCCGACACCCTGGCCCGTGTCTTCCCCGTCACGGCCATGCTCGCCATCGAGGCCCTCATCATCCAGGGCGTCTTCGGCATCGCGTTCGGCCTCGTCGCCGGCCTGCGCAAGGGCGGCTTCTTTGACAGCACGGTCCTCGTGCTCTCGCTCGTTGTGATCGCCATTCCAACGTTCGTGCTCGGCTTCGCGCTGCAGCTGCTGATCGGCGTCCAACTGGGGTGGGCCAAACCCACGGTCGGCTCGAATGTCACGTGGGGGAGCCTGATCCTTCCCGCGGTCGTCCTCGGCATGGTCTCGTTCGCCTACGTGCTGCGCCTGACGCGTGCGTCCGTCATCGAGAACATGAACGCCGACTACGTCCGCACCGCCACCGCCAAGGGCCTGGCCCGCCGCCAGGTGGTGACCACCCACGTCCTGCGCAACTCGCTGATCCCCGTGATCACGTACCTCGGCGCAAGCCTGGGCGGCCTCATGGGCGGCGCAATCGTGACCGAAGCCATCTTCAACGTCCCCGGAGTTGGCCAGAAGCTCTACCAGGCCATTCTCCGTAGTGAAGGCCCCACCGTGGTCGCCATTGTGAGCGTCCTGGTGCTGGTCTTCGTTCTCGCCAACCTGTTGGTCGATCTGCTGTACGCCTGGCTTGACCCGAGGATCCGCTATGAAAACTAATCGCACATTCGAGCACTTCGTTGCCCCGGTCGAGGAGACCCCTCTGCTGGCAACGGATGCCGTCAAGGTTGACGACGCCCCGCTGAGCCTCTGGGCAGACGCGTGGCGCAAGCTCCGCCGTCGTC
Organism: Arthrobacter sp. YAF17; assembly: GCF_052113365.1. NCBI lineage: Bacteria > Bacillati > Actinomycetota > Actinomycetes > Micrococcales > Micrococcaceae > Arthrobacter > Arthrobacter sp. YAF17. The sequence continues at coordinate 168,162 of NZ_JBFRDB010000002.1, forward strand.
CGCTCTTCATCATTTCCGCGGTCATGATTGCGCTGATCATCATCGTGGCGATCTTCCCCGGGCTCTTCACCCAGGTTGCCCCGGACAACGGCTGTGTCCTGGCGAACTCCAACGGGGCCCCCACCGAAGGACACCCCCTCGGGTTCACCTTCCAGGGCTGCGACATCTACTCGCGCATCATCCACGGCACCCAGGCCTCCCTCATGGTGGGTGTGTTCTCCGTGATCTCCGTGCTGATCATCGGCGTCACCCTCGGCGCCCTGGCCGGCTTCTTCGGCGGCTGGGTGGATACGGTGATCGCCCGTCTCGGCGACATCTTCTTCGCCCTGCCCATCGTCCTCGGCGCCCTGGTCCTCACCCAGCTCCCGCTAATGCGTGAAAACCGCGGAGTAGGGACGGTGGTTCTGGTGCTTGTGGTGCTCGGCTGGCCGCAGATGGCCCGCATCACCCGCGGCGCCGTCATCGAGGTGCGCAACGCCGACTTCGTGACGGCCGCCCGGTCACTTGGCGTCTCCCGGCTGGGCTCCCTGGTCAGCCACGTGCTCCCGAACGCACTGGCACCGATCATCGTGCTCGCCACCATGGAACTCGGCGTCTTCATCGTCGCCGAAGCCACGCTCTCGTTCCTCGGAATCGGCATGCCCGGCTCCGTGATGTCCTGGGGCAATGACATCTCCGCCGCACAGGCGTCCATCCGCACCAACCCGGCTGTTCTGCTCTACCCGGCAACAGCCCTGTCCATCACCGTGTTGAGCTTCATCATGCTGGGCGACGCCCTCCGTGATGCCCTCGATCCCAAGAGCCGTCAGCGATGAGGGAGGCAAACATGACAACTTCCGACGTCACGATTGAAGAAGCCGGAACCCCGGCCGACCGGCCCTTGCTGGAAATCCGCGATCTCGCGATTTCCTTCAAGACCGGCAGCGGCGAGGTCAACGCCGTGCGGAACGCACACCTGACCATCATGCCCGGCGAGACGGTGGCCATTGTGGGCGAGTCCGGATCCGGCAAGTCGACGACGGCGCTGGCCGCGATCGGCCTGCTGCCCGGCAACGGCCGTGTGGCCGGCGGGCAGATCCTGCTCGACGGTGAAGACATATCGCACGCTTCCGAGAAGCGCATGATCGAACTGCGCGGCAACATCATCGGCATGGTCCCGCAGGACCCGATGTCCAACCTCAACCCGGTCTGGAAGATCGGCGACCAGGTCAGGGAGACGCTGAAGGCCAACGGCCGCCCCAGCGGCCCGGACGACGTCGCCAAAGTCCTGGCTCAGGCAGGACTGCCGGACGCCGCCCGGCGGGCGAAGCAGTACCCGCACGAGTTCTCCGGCGGCATGCGCCAGCGCGCGCTGATCGCTATCGGTCTCTCCTGCCAGCCCCGCCTGCTCATCGCCGATGAGCCGACGTCGGCCCTGGACGTCACCGTGCAGCGCCAGATCCTGGACCACCTCGAGAAGATGACCTCGGACCTGGGCACGTCCGTCCTGCTCATCACGCACGACCTCGGCCTCGCCGCCGAGCGGGCCGATAAAGTCGTGGTCATGTACCGCGGCAACGTCGTTGAGGCAGGTCCGTCCCTGGAGCTGCTGCAGAACCCGCAGCACCCCTACACCCAGCGGCTGGTGGCCTCGGCGCCGTCGCTGGCATCACGCCGCATCCAGGTGGCCAAGGAGCTCGGCGTCTCGACGGACGAGTTGCTGGCCCCCAGCGAGTCCGTTGCCGTTGAACCGGCCAAGACTGAAGACGTGCTGCAGATCCAGAACCTGAGCAAGGTCTTCAAGATGCGCGCAGGGTTCGGCAAGTCGACCGACTTCACCGCCGTCGACGATGTCTCCTTCAACGTCAAGCGCGGAACGACGACGGCGATCGTGGGCGAGTCGGGCTCCGGCAAGTCCACCGTGGCGCAGATGGTGCTGAACCTCCTGGAGCCGACGTCCGGCAAGATCATCTTCGACGGCGTCGACACCTCCGGGCTGAAGCCCAAGGAGATCTTCGCCTTCCGCCGCCGGGTCCAGCCGATCTTCCAGGACCCCTACGGTTCCCTGGATCCGATGTACAACATCTACCGGACCATCGAGGAACCCTTGCGGGTCCACAAGATCGGGGACAAGGCCAGTCGGGAGAAGAAGGTCCGCGAATTGCTGGATCAGGTGTCCCTGCCGCAGTCCACCATGCAGCGGTACCCGAACGAGCTCTCGGGCGGGCAGCGCCAGCGCGTCGCGATCGCCCGTGCCCTGGCACTGGATCCCGAGGTGATCATCTGTGACGAGGCCGTGTCCGCCCTGGACGTCCTGGTGCAGGCGCAGGTGCTGAACCTGCTCGCGGAACTGCAGTCCCGGCTGGGGCTGACCTACCTGTTCATCACCCACGACCTCGCGGTGGTGCGGCAGATCGCCGATCATGTGTGCGTCATGGAGAAGGGCAAGCTGGTCGAGACAGGTTCGACCGACGACGTCTTCGAGGCGCCGCAGCGGGACTACACCAAGGCGCTGCTCAACGCGATCCCTGGTGCACGCCTCATGCTGCCTCCGGAAGTTGCCTGATCCGGACAGCGTGAGCTGACTGACACAGGAGCCGGTGTCCGCCCCTCGGGGGCGGGCGCCGGCTCTTGTCTTTCGGGGCTCTTGTTGGGGTAGCCCGGGCCGCGTCAGCGGGTTGCCGCGGACTCAGCCTGCCCGGAACTTCCGTAACGCAAACCATAGTCGTCCAGCCGGCGGGCCAGCAGGACGCCCAGTGCTGCGTGCCCCTCGGGGTTCATGTGCACGCCGTCGGCCATCGACCGGGTGAGGTTGTAGCGCGTCAGCCAGTCCCCGACGCCCACAAAGGGGATCGCGTGCCGGGCCGCAACAGTGCCCAGCAGTGCATCGACCTCGGTGCGCCGCCCGCCGCCGTCGGACGTGCCGCGGGCGAGGGTTCCGACCATGGCCAGCTGCGCCCCGGGGTAGCGCTGCCGGACGCTGGTAATCAGGCGCTCGGCATTGGCGGAAATCTGCTGGTCGGTTGCACCGCGGGAGGCGTCGTTCCCGCCGCCTTCAATGAGCACGAGGGGCGGCGAACCGTAGGGGAGCAGCCAGTCGCCGCGCTGCAGGGCGTCGATGTAATTTCCGGTCTTGCCGTTGGACGCGACGAAGCCGGTGCCGCCGCGGCCGCAGAAGTGGACCGTGTAGCCCAGGCTGGCCAGGGCTGCCCGGGGCCAGGAATATGCTGGCTCGGACTGGGAGTCGCCGATCAGCACGGCCGTCCGGGCGACGTCCTCCACCACCACCTCATTGCGGCCGCTGGCGGGATTCCGGTAGACGCTGCCCGCCGGCATGCTGCCCGGGGCGGTCGACTGGGGAAGTCTGGTGTTGCCGTTCGAGCCGGCGGCCATCGGCTCGCCGGGAGCCCCGGCGGGCGCCGGAGCGGTCGCGCCGTAGAGACCGGGGGCGCCGACGTCGGCGCTGCCGGTGGTTCCGCCGGTGCGGGGGGAGGGGGGCTGCCCGCAGCCGCCAACTAGGATGCCTACGGCGATCATCGGTGCGACCAAGCGGGACAGGGCCGAGGCGTTGCGCATTAATGTCTCCGTGCTGGCGTTGCTGTCCCAGCAATGATGGGGCATCGCGGCCGGAAAATCCAGTGACTTTACTCACACCTGGTGCGGTGAACCCCGGCGCTGACCACTCCGGCGCTCTGCCGGGCGGAACGGATTTTAGGCCAATAAATACCCAAGCGTTTAGAATGGATGAAGGTGCCCTGTGCCAAAGGGGCGTATCCGTCGTGCGTTCCGGTTGGAAATGTCGCGATACAACAGCTGACTTCACCACTGAATCGAGCAATAACGCATGTCTGAAACCACCACCAACACTGCGGTAGCCACTGCATCGCGCAGTGACCTGCGCAACGTCGCGATCGTGGCCCACGTTGACCACGGCAAGACCACACTGGTCGACGCCATGCTCAAGCAGACCAACTCCTTTGCCGAGCACAACCACCTCGAAGACCGCGTCATGGACTCCGGTGACCTCGAGCGTGAAAAGGGCATCACCATCCTGGCCAAGAACACCACCGTGGCCTACAACGGACCGTCCTCCAAGGGCGAGACCATCACCATCAACGTCATCGACACCCCCGGCCACGCCGACTTCGGTGGCGAGGTCGAGCGCGGCCTGTCCATGGTCGACGGCGTTGTCCTCCTCGTTGACGCCTCTGAGGGCCCGCTGCCCCAGACCCGCTTCGTCCTCCGCAAGGCCCTCGCCGCCCACCTGCCGGTAATCCTGTTGGTCAACAAGACCGACCGCCCCGACGCGCGGATCGAAGAAGTTGTGCACGAGTCCATGGACCTGCTCCTGGGCCTGGCCTCCGACCTCGCCGACGAAGTTCCGGACCTCGACCTGGACAAGATCCTCAACGTCCCCGTCGTCTACGCCGCAGCCAAGGTTGGCCGCGCCTCCCTCGAGCAGCCCGCAGACGGCTCCGCTCCGGAGAACGAGGACCTGGAGCCGCTGTTCCAGGCCATCATCGAGCACATTCCGGCTCCGACGTACAACCCGAACGGTGTCCTGCAGGCGCACGTCACCAACCTGGACGCCTCCCCGTTCCTCGGCCGCCTCGCCCTGCTGCGCATCTACAACGGCACCCTGCGCAAGGGTCAGACCGTTGCCTGGGCACGCGCCAACGGTGAACTGAAGAACGTCAAGATCACCGAACTCCTCGCCACCAAGGCACTGGACCGCGTCCCGACCGATTCCGCCGGCCCCGGCGAGATCGTCGCCGTCGCCGGCATCGAGGAAATCACCATCGGTGAGACCCTGACCGACGCCGAGAACCCCCAGCCGCTGCCGCTGATCACCGTGGACGACCCGGCCATCTCGATGACCATCGGTATCAACACGTCCCCGCTGGCCGGCAAGGTCAAGGGCGCCAAGGTCACGGCCCGCCAGGTCAAGGACCGCCTGGACAAGGAACTGATCGGTAACGTCTCCATCAAGGTGCTCCCCACCGCGCGCCCCGACGCCTGGGAAGTCCAGGGACGTGGCGAGCTCGCGCTGGCCATCCTCGTCGAGCAGATGCGCCGCGAAGGCTTCGAGCTGACCGTCGGCAAGCCGCAGGTGGTCACCCGGACCGTTGACGGCAAGATCCACGAGCCGATGGAGCACATGACCATCGACGTGCCGGAAGAGTACCTCGGCGCCGTCACGCAGCTCATGGCCGCACGCAAGGGCCGCATGACCAACATGGCCAACCACGGCACCGGCTGGTGCCGCATGGAGTTCATCGTTCCGGCCCGTGGCCTGATCGGTTTCCGCACCAAGTTCCTCACGGACACCCGCGGCGCCGGCATCGCAGCCTCGATCTCCGAAGGCTACGAGCCGTGGGCCGGCCCGATCGAATACCGCACCAACGGTTCGATGATCGCCGACCGCGCCGGTGTTGTGACGCCGTTCGCCATGATCAACCTGCAGGAGCGCGGTTCCTTCTTCGTGAAGCCGACCTCCGAGGTGTACGAGGGCATGATCGTCGGCGAGAACTCCCGCGCCGACGACATGGACGTCAACATCACCAAGGAAAAGAAGCTCACCAACATGCGTGCGGCTTCCTCCGACACCTTCGAGAACCTGACGCCCCCGCGCGACCTGACCCTCGAAGAGTCCCTCGAATTCGCCCGCGAAGACGAGTGCGTCGAAGTTACCCCGGACTCCATCCGTATCCGCAAGGTCATCCTCGACACGAACGAGCGTGCCAAGGCCAACCGCGCCCGCGCGAAGGTCTAGTCTCCGCGTCCTGCGCTGAAACAACGGGTCATTTGTGAATAAGAGAGCTGCCGGCATGGCAGGCGGTATTGCCGCCGCCGTGCCGGCAGCTCTTTTTGTTGCCCTGGCCGGCACGGTGCTGCACGGCCAGGACCTGCTCGTCGCCGGCGTCGAGGTGCCGTGGGGCGCCGCCGCCGCCCTGGTGCTGCTAGGCGCCGTCGAGCTGTGGCTCGGTGCCGCGTTCCGTTCCCCGCTTCCGACGGCGGCCTGCGGCGTCGTCTGCTACGCGCTGGCGGGCTGGTGGTCCACCCTCGGGGACGGCAAGCGCCTGATCATCGGCGACCTGGCCGGGAATCTCTGGATCTACGGCATCGCGGTGGTCACCCTCGTCATGCTGGCCTGGTGCCGCCGCTACAGGGAGCCCCAGGCCTAGGGACCGCCGTCGTCCCGCTGCACCTCGCCCTCCCACGGGACATGCCCGTTCTTCATCCCCGCCACGGGACATGCCCACTCCTCACGGCTTCCCGTGGACATAGCGGCACTATGTCCATCGACGGCACCCTCCGTGGGACATGCCCAGCTTCCCCGCCCGGTTGACATGCCCACTCTTCGCTGCCTCGGGTGGACATAGCGGCACTATGTCCATCTCTGGCGGCGGCCGCGGGACATGCCCAGTGCCGACCGTGGACCAGCCCCCCCCTTCCTGGCCGTAGGACATGACCCCGGCCGTCCCCCCCTGCAAGTGGCATGCGGTTTTGCACATAGCAGCGCCGGGCTCTGTTCCACCACCACGCTTCGGCGCCACCATTTCCGCATGGTTAATGTCATCAAAGTGCTTTCAACCTACGACGGCGTCGCCCGCGCAAAACGCCTCGCTGCGGCTGGGGTCTCGGACTTCCAGCTCAAGTCGGCCCTGGCAAGCGGCGCAGTCTCCCGCGTGGCGCGCGGCGTCTACGCACTGCCCGACGCCGATGCCCAGCTCATTGCCATTCGATCACTGCCGGCGGAACCCGCGTGTGTCACGGCAGCGCAAATCCGGGGACTTTGGGTCCTCGAGCCGCCCGGCCAGCCACATGTTGCAGTCCCTCACAGCCGGCACTACCCAGGATTTGTCTGCCACCGGTCCGCTGCGTCGCCGACCCTGCTGGACAGCGTGGTGCAAAGCCTTCGATGTCTGCCGGAACTCGACGGCCTCGTCATTGCCGAGTCAGCTGTCGTCGTCAAAGGCGTGACCCTCGCCGAGCTGCGGCAGCGGCTGACGGGCCGCAACGACGCGCGGGAGCGCCGAACGGTGAGCAGTATCGTGCCCCAATCGCAGTCCATCATCGAGTGCGTGGCCAGGTATTGGCTGCGGAGGGCCGGGTTCCATGTGGAGTCCCAGGTCAACATCCCGGGAATGGGCCATCTTGATCTCATGGTCGACGGCAGGCTCGGCATCGAGACCGACGGGGCAAGCTTCCACATGGACCGGACAAGCTTCGAGGAGGACCGGCGCCGGTGGAACGTCACCACCCGGCTCGGCATTCCGACCCTCGTTGTCAGCTACTCGCTCCTCCTGAACCGGCCAGACGAGTTCATCGCCATGGTCCGTGACGCGTTGAACAGGCTCTCTGCAGCCGCCTAACCTTGGACATGCCCCACCGGATCGTGGCCCGCACGAGGAGCATGTCCAGTCTTCGCCGCCCCCGCTGGGCATGTCTCCTGAGTCGTGGCCAGGACCACTGAACATGTCCGCTGCTGACAGCACGGAGCGGACATAGTGGCGTTGTGTCCATTGGCCGTGGCTAGGGGAGAGCATGTCCGGTCGGACGGCAGTGGCGGGGTGGTCAGGGGAGAGCATGTCCGGTCGGAGGGCAGTGGCGGGGTGGTCAGGGGAGAGCATGTCCGGTCGGAGGGCTGTGGCGGGGTGGTCAGGGGAGAGCATGTCCGGTCGGAGGGCTGTGGCGGGGTGGCCACGGGAGAGCATGTCCAGTCGGAGGCAGCCTGGGGGTGCATAGGGGAGTGGATGTGCCTGATTGCGGTCGGGGCCACGGGGCATGTCCAGTGGTGGCAACGGGGGATGGACATAGCAGGGTTATGTCCACTGGCCAGGGTCAGGGGAGGACATGTCCAGCGGGAGGGTCAGGGGAGGACATGTCCAGCGGGAGGGTCAGGGGAGGGCATGTCCAGCGGGAGGGGTCCGCGGGGCCCGCCGGGGCGGCGCTGGCGGGACCTGCTTGGCGGCCACCACCAACGGCAGGGAAATCACGACGTCGGCCCGCCTGGTCCGCACGGTGCAGTCGCCGTCGGTGCGTGCCACCAGCTCGCCAACCGCGTCGGTTGTCCCGCCCTCGATCCGGTACCGGACCACCACCCGGGTGCCAAGGCCGGCGGCGGCCAGGAACGCTTGGGGCGGCGGCATCAAAGAACTCACCTGTTCATACTAGGTCCGGTAGATTCAAGAGTTCGGACCCGTGTGACGCCCGGCTAGGTTCGCGGGAACAGGCTGGGAGATAATAGGCTCAGAAGTCAGCAGCCCGGCGCTCAGGCCGGGAGCAGTGATCCGGCGGTCGCCGGAACCAACGTGGAGAGGCCAGGGACGTGACGTACGTAATCGCGCAGCCGTGTGTAGATGTCAAAGACAAGGCATGTATTGAAGAGTGCCCCGTCGATTGCATCTACGAGGGTGAGCGTTCCCTGTACATCCACCCCGACGAGTGCGTGGACTGCGGTGCCTGCGAGCCGGTCTGCCCCGTCGAAGCGATCTACTACGAGGATGACACCCCCGAGGAATGGGCCGACTACTACAAGGCCAACGTTGAATTCTTCGATGTTCTGGGTTCCCCGGGCGGGGCCGCGAAGGTGGGCAACACCCACACCGACCACCCGATGATCGCGGCGCTCCCGCCGCAGAACCAAGAGAGCTAGGGCGGGTCGCCGGTGACCTCTGCGCTGCGCAGCTTCGGCCTCAGCCTGCCTGACTACCCGTGGGAAGCCATGGCGCCGTACCTCGCCAGGGCCGCCGAACACCCCGGGGGAGCAGCCAATCTGTCCATTGGAACCCCGGTGGACGCCACCCCCGAGGTGGTGCAGGACGCCCTGCGCGCAGCAGCCAACGCCCCCGGCTACCCCACGGTTCACGGCACAGCCGGGCTGCGGGAGGCCATCGCCGCGTGGTTTGAGCGCCGCCGAGGCGTTCCCGGCCTAAACCCGCGGGACATTATGCCCACGGTCGGCTCCAAGGAACTCGTGGCCTGGCTCCCGTTCCTGCTCGGCCTCAAACCGGGCGACGTCGTGGTCCGCCCCACGGTCGCGTACCCCACGTATGACATCGGCGCCACGTTCGCCGGTGCGGAGCACATCGCCGCGGACGACCTGGATGAGCTCGACGCCGCCACCCGCGCGCGGGTGCGCCTGGTCTGGGTCAATTCCCCGGCGAACCCGACGGGCAGCGTCCGCGACGCCGAATCGCTGCGCCGGATCGTCCGGCAGGCCCGGGAACTCGGCGCCGTCGTGGCCTCGGACGAGTGCTACGCCGAACTCGGCTGGGGCGAATGGGATGTCCAGCGCGGCGGCACGCCGGTGCCCAGCATCCTGGACCCGCGCGTCGCGGAAGGCTCCCATGAGGGCCTCCTAGCGGTGTACTCGCTGAGCAAGCAGTCCAACCTGGCCGGCTACCGCGCCGCCTTTGTCGCCGGGGACCCCGCCATCATGGCGAACCTCGTCAACAGCCGCAAACACGCGGGCATGATCGTCCCGTACCCTGTCCAGGAAGCCATGCGGGTGGCCCTCGGCGACGACGCCCATGTCCAGGCCCAGAAGGATCTCTACCGCGGACGCCGGGAACGGATCGTGCCTGCGCTGGAGCGCTTCGGACTGGCCATCCACGAATCGCGGGCCGGACTCTACCTCTGGGCCACCGCGGGCGAAGCCACCTGGGATACGGTCGGCCGGCTCGCGGACCGCGGGATCGTCGTCGGCCCGGGCGTGTTCTACGGCGACGCCGGCAACGGATTCGTCCGCGTCGCGCTGACGGCCAGTGACGAGCGGATCGACGCCGCGGCCGCCCGTCTGGCCACAGGGCCGTAACAATGCTGTGACGCGTACCACAACTGGAGCGTTTTAGGTGGTTCCGGAGGGCCTTGGATTAGTGCCACCCGGAAACTGCCGGTAGTTTTTAACTGACTATCAATGGTGGCTTTCCACAAGAAGGCAGCGCAGCCGTTGGAATCCGTGTCTAAAACAGGTTCCGTGGGCGGCTTCACCAGAAGTTGGACCAGCTTTCTACAGAGGCCCCGACGCCTCAGAGGAGACTCCATGACTGAGACCACCAGCGCAACCCTGCGCCATGCCGGCGGCGAGCTCGAACTCCCGCGCATCCAGGTTGTAGAAGGAAACGAAGGCTACGACGTTTCCAAGCTGCTGAAGCAGACCGGCGCCGTGGCCTTTGACCCCGGCTTCATGAACACCGCCGCAACCACCTCCGCCATCACCTACATCGACGGCGACGCCGGTGTCCTGCGGTACCGCGGCTACCCGATCGAGCAGCTCGCCCAGCACTCAAGCTTCCTCGAAGTTTCCTACCTGCTGATCTATGGCAACCTGCCGAGCGCCACGGAGCTGGAAGCGTTCGACCAGCGGATCCGCCACCACACCCTGCTGCACGAAGAGCTGAAGGGCTTCTTCAGCGGCTTCCCGCGCGACGCCCACCCGATGCCCGTGCTGTCCTCGGCCGTGTCCGCGCTCTCCACGTTCTACCAGGACTCGCTGGACCCCTTCAACGCCGAGCAGGTGGAAGTTTCCACCTACCGCCTGCTGGCCAAGATGCCGGTCATCGCCGCCTACGCCCTGAAGAAGAGCATCGGCCAGCCCATGCTCTACCCGGACAACTCCCACAACCTCGTGGAAAACTTCCTGCGCCTGAGCTTCGGCCTGCCCGCCGAGCAGTACGAGGTGGACCCGGTGGTCGCCAAGGCGCTGGACCTGCTTCTCATCCTGCACGCCGACCACGAGCAGAACTGCTCCACCTCCACGGTCCGGCTGGTCGGCTCCTCCAACGCGAACCTCTTCGCCTCCGTGTCCGCCGGCATCAACGCCCTCTTCGGCCCCGCCCACGGCGGCGCCAACGAGGCCGTGCTGAAGATGCTGCGCCAGATCCAGGCCGACGGCACCAGGCCCGAGGATTACATGGAAAAGGTCAAGAACAAGGAAGACGGCGTCCGCCTTATGGGCTTCGGGCACCGCGTCTACAAGAACTATGACCCGCGCGCCAAGATCGTCAAGGCCACCGCCCACGAGATCCTCACGAAGCTCGGCGGCAACGACGAACTCCTCGACATCGCCTTGCGCCTCGAAGAGAAGGCCCTGAATGATGACTACTTCATCCAGCGCAAGCTCTACCCGAACGTGGACTTCTACACCGGCCTGATCTACAAGGCCATGGGCTTCCCGGAGAAGATGTTCACCGTGCTCTTCGCGATCGGCCGCCTTCCGGGCTGGATCGCACAGTGGCGCGAAATGATCAGCGACCCCAACACCAAAATCGGCCGTCCGCGCCAGCTTTACATCGGCGAGCCGGAGCGCAACTACCCTTCGGTGTAGTCAGCCACCACCACGGCAGCACGACGCCGGCCGCGCACCTTTCGAGGGTGCGCGGCCGGCGTCGTTGTGTCCGGAACCAGCGCCGGGGACGGGAAATTTCGGTATTTGTGCAGGTGGGAAGCCTGCCGGACGGTGTGGCCCGCCGCCGTCGGGCACACATCCGTGCTAAAAAAGACTAATGCCCAAATTTGTCGACGCCGCTTTGCGGCGCCAGGAAGTTGTCGAAGCGGTCTTCCGGATCGTCGCAGCAGACGGACTCGAAAGGGCTTCGCTCCGCGAAGTCGCGGACGAGGCGGAACTGGCCGTCGGATCGGTCCGGCACTACTTCGCCAGCAGTGATGAACTCCTGGCCCACTCCTTCGGCGTCGTCGTGGACCGGATTGTTGGCCGCCTGACGGCTGCGGATGACCGCCTCGCGGAGGCGCAGCCCGGGACCCCGGAACACCACCAGGGTGTGTTAACCCTGCTGGGTGAGCTGCTTCCCCTCGATGACGAACGCGCGGTCGACGCGTGTGTCTGGATGGCGTTCAAAAACGCGGCCAGGACCAAGCCGTTCCTGGCCGCGGAAGCCGACCGGAGCCACCGTGCCGTCGCTGCGATCGTCGGGAGGCTTGTGATGGAGGTGTCGTCCGTCGCCAACACCGGAACTGTGGACCAGCAGCGGCTGGTCACCGAGGCGGAGCGGCTGCTGGCCACCCTGGACGGGCTCACCATGCACGCCCTTCTGCAGCCCGAATGGATGACCGCGCAGATGTGCGGCGACGTGCTGGAGTCCCATCTCACCGGACTGGGCAGCTACGCTGGCAGTCATTAACGTGCGTTTGCTTGAGGAATAGACTGGGAACGTACGTCTTGCCAAGGAGGCAATTGGATGCACCACACAGGCGGGCCGGGCTGGCGGATCACCATGGACACTTCGGGTCCGATGCTCATTGCACTTTACGTTCGCGACGCCGCCGGCCTGGACAGCGCTGGGCATCCGGCACTCTGCCACGCGGCACCGAAGATCCGTCCTGCGGACCACGCCCACCTCATTTCCGAGGTCGGCGGGCAGAGCGCGCTCAAGACCGAGTGGGAAGCCTGGTGGGAGCAGCTCCTGAAGGCGCATCCCGAGATGTCTCCGGAACTGGGGCCGCCCGGCTTCCGGAGCTTCAGCAATTCCCCGGCCCTCCGGCGTGTGCTGCAGGCGCATTTCGGGGCTGCCCTGTCGTGGGCCCGGGAGCGCCGCGGCGAGTACCTGGCACTGGAAGCCGAACGCGAGGCCGCCGGCGGCGTGCAGTTGCTCCAAGACATGGTGGATGACCGGCTGCTCGAAGTCGGCCGGGCCGCCAACGACTTCTCTTTGACCATCATCGAGCTGCCACTGGCTGAGCCGCGGGCCTGGTATCTGGAGCCCGACAAAATCATCATGAGCTCCGACCTGCTGTCCCAGCCCGAACTTTTCCGCAGCTACGTGCAGCCCGTGGTGGACCTGCTGGTCTGAGCCGGCTTAACTGCGGCCGGCTTACTGCGCCGGTGCGTCGGCGACAGTGATCCGGACCTGGCCCGCCGGCACGTCGGAGGGCTGCCAGCCGTTGCGGTCCTGCCGCGTCCAGCCGCGGCCATCCGCGTGGACGTCAATGATGGACAGCGCTTTCGCGTTGGCAACCGCCCACTGCGCCACTGCCCAGGCCCGGGGGCCCTCGGCATTCAGCACGAGGGTGCTGCCATCCAGAGACGCCGGATCGCCGCCGAAGGCCGCGGCCAGGCGTTCCTGCACTACGGCCGGGTCTCCGGCCTCCTCGGGGGCGCGCAGGGAGCAGTCGAGGCCGGCGGCGGTCTGTCCGGTCAGCGAGGAAGCGAAGGCGCGGGCCATGACCTCGTGCTGGGCGTAGGCGTCGGGGTACGCGGAGCGCTGGACACGCTGGGCGGCGTCGGTGATGTCCAGCGTCTGGTAGCCGGGGACCTTCACGAGGGCATCGTAGAAGGCGTTGCTGGCGTGGTAGGGGTCCATCACCTGCTCCGTGGTGCCCCAGCCCTGCGAGGGGCGCTGCTGGAAGAGCCCGCGGGAGTCCGGGCCGGCCTGGTCGCCGTGGCTGATGTTCCGGATCTTGGATTCCTGCATGGCCGTAGCCAGCGCGATGCTGGCTGCCCTGGCCGGGAGCCCGCGGCGGACGGCGACGGCGGTAATGAGGCCGGCATTGGCTGCCTGGTCCGTCGCGAGTTCGGCGCTGCCGCCGCCGGCAGCCGTGCAGCGTTCGCTGATGAGGACCTCCGACCGCTGCACGAAGGCGACCGCCGTGTAGATGCCGCCCACGACCATCGCCAGGGTCAGCAGCAGCACGATCCAACGGCGCAAGCTGCGTCTGCGTGCCACGAAACGACTCCCTCAGGCCCTTCCGGGCCGGTGCATTCTTCTAACGGTCCGGCTGTCCGCAACCAACCTTAGTTGGTGTGCAGCGCCTCGTTGAGTTCGACGGTCTGCCCCTTGCGCGGGAGGACCTCGACCTGGCCGGTGGAGGAGTTGCGGCGGAAGAGCAGGTTGGGGACACCGGAGAGCTCGACGGCCTTGACGATCTGGCTGGTGTCCTCGCCGTCGGCGTCCTTGGCCCCGACGACGCGGACGCGGGTTCCGGCGGTGACGTAGAGGCCGGCCTCGACGACGGAGTCGTCGCCGATGCTGATGCCCACACCCGAGTTGGCGCCCAGCAGCACACGTTCGCCCAGGGAGATCTTTTCCTTGCCGCCGCCGGACAGGGTGCCCATGATCGAGGCTCCGCCGCCGACGTCGGACCCGTCACCGGTGACGACGCCCGCGGAGATGCGTCCTTCCACCATGGACGTGCCCAGGGTGCCCGCGTTGAAGTTCACGAAGCCTTCATGCATGACTGTGGTGCCCTCGGCCAGGTGCGCGCCGAGGCGGACCCGGTCGGCGTCGGCGATCCGGACGCCGGAGGGGATGACGTAGTCCACCATGCGGGGGAACTTGTCCACGCCGTAGACGGTGACGGCGCCGCGCCTGCGCAGCCGGGCACGGGTCAGTTCGAAGCCCTCGACGGCGGCCGGCCCGAAGTTGGTCCACACGACGTTGGGGAGTTTGCCGAAGATTCCGTCCAGGTTGATGCTGTTGGGCTGCACCAGGCGGTGCGAGAGCAGGTGGAGGCGCAGGTAGGCGTCGGCAGTGTCGGCCGGGGCCTCGTCGAGGTGGATCTGCACGAACACGACTTGCTGCTCGGTGCCCCGGTCGGCGTCGGCCCCGGTGCTGGCGATCTCGAGCAGCGACTGGTCCGCGTTCGCCACGTCGCGGAGGTTCTCCGCCGCTGTTCCGAGTGCCGGTGCCGGGTACCAGACGTCCAGGACGGTGGCCGCACCGTTGCCGGTGGCGATTGTGGCGACGCCGTAGCCATAGGCGGAGCGGGTGTCTGCGGGCACAGCGGAAGAAGCGGTTTCAGTCATGCCACAAGTCTATCGACGGCGTCCGCCCACCCCGAAACCTGTGACATATGGGCAGGGGCTGGGGGAGGACAGCGGATAAAGTGGGACGGTGACTGCCCCGGACTTGAACGCGAACCCGAACTCCCGCCCCCACGCCGCCCGCCTGGACCTGCACCAGGACGTGGCGCTGCTGACCGCCAGGCTCCTCGACATCAACAGTGTTTCCGGTGCGGAGGGGGAGCTGGCCGACGCCGTGGAGCATGCCCTCCGCTCGATCCCGCAGCTGGAGCTGGTCCGCGACGGCGATTCGATCATCGCCCGCTCCAACCTGGGCCGTGCCGAGCGCGTCATCCTGGCCGGCCACCTGGACACGGTACCCCTGCCGGCCACGGAAGGGTCCCTTGGGACCGTCCCGTCGTACTGGCCGTCAGGAGCGCCCGGCGAGGGTATCCTCTACGGCCGCGGTGCCACCGACATGAAGGGCGGCGTCGCGGTGCAGCTGGCACTGGCCGCGGCCTTGTTCGACGGCGGGGCGGAGCCGGACAAGGACGTCACGTTCGTCTTCTACGACCACGAGGAAGTCGAGGCCGTCAAGAGCGGGCTTGGCCGGCTGGTCCGCAACCACGGCGGCCTCCTGGGCGGCGACTTCGCGATCCTGCTGGAACCCACGAACGGGACGGTGGAGGGCGGGTGCAACGGCACCATCCGCTTCGAAGCGACGACGGTGGGCGAAGCCGCGCATTCCGCCCGGGCCTGGATGGGCAGCAACGCGATCCACGCCGCGGCCCCGATCCTGGCCCGTCTTGCCGCATACGAACCCCGGACCGTCACCGTGGACGGCCTGGACTACCGGGAAAGCCTCAACGCCGTGAAGGTCAACGGCGGGACCGCCGGCAATGTCATCCCGGACCGGTGTGTCGTGGAGATTAATTACCGGTTCGCCCCGGACAAGACCCCTGACGAGGCGGAGCAGCACGTTCGGGAACTGCTGGAAGGGTTCGACGTCGTCCGCACCGACAGCGCCGCCGGCGCCCGTCCCGGACTCAACCACCCCGCGGCCGCGTCCTTCGTCGCCGCTGTCGGTGCCGAGCCGAAGCCGAAGTACGGCTGGACCGACGTCGCACGTTTCAGCGAGCTGGGCATCCCGGCGGTGAACTTCGGGCCCGGAGACCCCCTGCTGGCGCACAAGGACAATGAACACGTCGACGCCGACGCGATCCGCGAATGCCTGCGGGCGCTGCGGAGCTGGCTTACGGCCTAGGGCCGGAGCAGATACCGCAGGTACGGCAACAGCAACACAAAAGGTCCGGAACCCCTCTCGGGATTCCGGACCTTTCTGTGTCAGGAGCAGCCTGCGCCGACCCTGCTGGTGCGGACTATTTGGCGGGGATCCCGGCGACGGGAACGTGCACCATGCCGCCGGCCGCCTTCTTGGAGCCGCGCCTCTCGATCCAGATCGCGAGGCGGGACACGGAGAAGTTGATGGCAATGTAGATTGCCGCCGCCACGAAGAACACCGGGAACAGGTAATCCGGGCCGAGGAAGTCGGCCATGATCTGTACTTTGCGGAGCAGTTCCTCGTAGGACACGATGTAGCCCAGCGAGGTGTCCTTCAGGAGCACCACGAGCTGCGCCACGAGGGACGGCAGCATGCGCCGGATTGCCTGGGGCAGTTCAATGCTGCGCCGCGAGGCGAAGCTGGTGAGGCCGATCGCGAGGCCGGCTTCACGCTGGCCCTTTGGCAGGGACTGGATGCCGGCGCGGATAATTTCAGCGAAGATCGCCGAGTTGTACAGCACCAGGCCGGCGACGACGGCGACGAAGGAACCGGTCGCGAACACCAGCAGCACGAAGAACATCATGAGGACCACGGGCATGCCGCGCAGGAATTCCAGCACGATCCGGGTGGGGATGCGGATCCAGGCGACGTCGGAGATGCGCATGAGGCACAGCACCAGGCCCAGCGGGAACGCGATGACCGCGGCAACCGCCGCGGCGGTGAGGGTTGCGCCGATGCCGTTGCCGATCAAAACCCAGACGTCGGGAATCTGGAAGACGGCCCAGCGTTCGGGTTCGAAAATGCCCTGCTGGGCGAGGATGGAGATCGCCCACCAAAGCAGTCCAACGATGACGATGACGCCGATGATGGAGCCGATCAGTGAGATGCGGCGGGCCTTGGGGCCGGGGACGTCGTAAAGGACCGAGCTCATCGGGCGATCGCCACCTTTCGTTCAACCAGGTTGGCGACGTAGCCAAGCGGGACGGTTATCAGCAGGTAGAAGAAGGCCACGCCGACGAGGACCCACAGCACGGCGTCGCCGTTGGCGTTGGCGAGCTGGCGGCCGTAGCCGAAGAGCTCCATCACGTAGAAGGCACCTGCCACCGAGGAGTTCTTGACGAGGGCGATCAGGATGTTGATCATGGGCGGGATCACCGTGCGCAGGGCCTGCGGAAGGATGATGAGGGTGAGGACCTGGCTGAACTTCATGCCGATGCTGCGGGCGGCCTCGGCCTGGCCGACCGGGACGCTGTTGACGCCGGAGCGCACGGCCTCGGCGATGAAAGCCGAGGTGTAGGCGCTCAGGGCGATGATGGCGGCGACCTCGAACTGCTGGAACGTCACCCCAAGCCGGGGCAGGACCACGGCGGCGAAGAAGAACGCGATGGTCAGCGGGGTGTTCCTGACGATCTCCACGTACGTCATGCTGAAGCCGCGCAGGGCCGCGACGGGCGAGACACGGGCCGCCGCGAGCAGCGTGCCGAAAATCAGTGCGAAGATCCCCGAGACCACGGACAGGAAGAGGGTTCTGAGAAAACCGTCCACATACGCGGGAAGGTTATCAATGATGACGTCCATAGGTTCCTTAGGCTGCCTTGACGGGAGTGGTGCAGGAGACGGGAAAGGCGGTTGCCGGGGCCGCGTCGGGCGCGTGCCCCGGCAACCGCCACACCTGCCTAGTAGCGGTTAATCGTGGGAAGTGCGGGAGTGGTCTTGATGACCGTTCCGGCGGTGGATTCCCAGGCCTTCTTGTAGGAACCGTCCTTGTCAGAGGCTTCCAGCTGATCGTTGATCCACATGCGGAACGCGGTGTCGTCCTTCTTCAGGCCGATGCCGTAGGGCTCCTTGGTGAAGGTCTGATCCGAGGCCAGCTTGAAGGCGTCCGGTTCCTTGGACACGAAACCGGCCAGGATGACGTTATCGGTGGTGATCGCTTCGACCTGCTTGTTGCGCAGCGGCTCGAGGCAGGCGGAGTAGGTGGCGGCCGGGACGAGGACTGCTCCGTACTTCTCGACGATCGTGGCAGCCGGGGTGGAACCGGTCACGGAGCAGACGTTCTTGCCCTTGACGTCTTCGGGCTTGGTGATGGTCGTGTTGTCCTTGTTCACCATCAGCGCCTGGCCGGCCTCGTAGTACGGTCCGGCGAAGTCGACTTCGGTCTTGCGCTTGTCGTTGATCGTGTAGGTGGCGACGATGATGTCGACCTTGCCCTGCTTGATGAACTGCTCGCGGTTGGCGGAGACGGTCTCCACCCACTCGATCTTGTCAGCGGGGATGCCCAGCTTGGCGGCGATCAGTTTGCCGATTTCCACGTCGAAACCGACGGGCTTGCCGTCGAGGCCCTTCTGGCCGAACAGCGGCTGGTCGAACTTGGTGCCGATGACGATCTTGCCGGCGGATGAAAGCTTGGCCATGGTGGTGTCGGCCGCGAAGCTCGGCTTCTCGGCGACAGGCGGGTTGGACGTGGAGCTGCTGCCGCCGCAGGCGCTCAGGCTGAGTGCCAGAGCCGCGGACGCGGCAACCAGAAGGGATTTCCTTCGGAAAAATGCCTTCATGACATTCCTTTCATTGGACGGCCGCCTTGCGGCGGCCAGGGTGCGAACTCGTCAGGGATCAGTGGGTCAGCAGCTTGGAGAGGAAGTCCTTGGCGCGGCTGCTCTTGGGGTTGTTGAAGAACTCTTCGGGGGTGTCATCCTCGACGATCTGGCCGGCGTCCATAAAGATCACGCGGTCGGCGGCCTTGCGGGCGAAGCCCATCTCGTGGGTGACCACGATCATGGTCATGCCTTCTTTGGCCAGCTGGATCATGACGTCGAGGACTTCGTTGATCATTTCCGGGTCCAGGGCGGAGGTGGGCTCATCGAAGAGCATGACCTTCGGCTTCATGGCCAGGGCACGGGCAATCGCCACGCGCTGCTGCTGCCCACCGGAGAGCTGCGCCGGCAGTTTGGGTGCCTGGTGCCCGACGCCGACGCGTTCCAGCAGCGCCATGGCGTCCTTGTCGGCTTCGGTCTTCGAGAGGCCCTTGACCTTGATGGGGCCGAGGGTGACGTTCTCCAGGATCGTCTTGTGGGCGAAGAGGTTGAACGACTGGAAGACCATGCCGACGTCGGCCCGCAGCTTGGCGAGTTCCTTGCCCTCTTCGGGCAGTTCCTTGCCGTCGATCTTGATGACGCCGTCGTCGATGGTCTCCAGACGGTTGATGGCCCGGCAAAGCGTCGACTTGCCGGAACCCGACGGTCCGATGACAACAACAACTTCGCCCTTGCGGACGTTCAGGTTGATGTCCTTCAGGACGTGCAACTGGCCGTAATGCTTATTGACGGCGTTCAGGGAGACGAGCGCGTCGCCGGGCACTTGAGTAGTCATAAGAAGAATCTAGCGAACATTACGGGTTTATGACCGCAATCACTCCTACTTCCTACGGATCGTGATTCAAGAGATACCTGCAGGTCAGACTGCCTGAGGGGGGATCCGGCAGCGGGCGGTGCCGGACGGAGGAACCGGTGCCGCCGCCCGCGCACCAGTGCCGCGCCGGACGGGCGCGGGCGAATTTCCGCGCTAACCTGTGGGCATGAGTACCGATCCGCAGCCCCAGGGAGCCACAGCACCAGCCGGAATGTCCGCCGGGAAGCCCGCCGGGAAGCCGGCCGGGGGGAAAGCTGGCCAGACCGACGGGCCGGCTGGCAGCAGGACCGCCTCCGAACCCCGCGACACGCCGCCACCTGCCGCGATCCGGCACAAGGGGCCGCTGGAGCTGCGGCGCAAGGCTGCCAAGGTGACGATGTCGGACCGGACCCTGCTGGACACGAAGGGGCCCGGCCAGTTCGTCCATACAGACCCGTGGCGCGTCCTGAGGATCCAGAGCGAGTTCGTTGAAGGATTTGGCGCCCTGGCCGACCTTGGCCCGGCGGTCAGCGTCTTCGGCTCGGCGCGGACCGTGCCCGGCAGCCAAAACTACGAACTCGCCGTCGAAGTCGGGCGGCAACTGGCCGAAGCCGGGCTGGCCGTCATCACCGGCGGCGGCCCCGGCTCGATGGAGGCCGCCAACAAGGGCGCCGTGCAGGGCAACGGGGTGTCCGTGGGGCTCGGCATCGAACTGCCCTTCGAGCAGGGGATGAACCAGTGGGTGGACCTGGGGATCAACTTCCGGTACTTCTTCGCCCGCAAGACCATGTTCGTCAAATACGCCCAGGGCTTCATCGTGCTCCCGGGCGGCCTCGGAACCCTGGACGAACTCTTCGAAGCAATGGTCCTCGTACAGACCCGCAAGGTGACGTCCTTCCCGATTGTCCTGCTCGGAACGGCGTTCTGGAGCCCGATGGTCGAATGGATCAAGACCACCCTGGTTGCCGAAGGCATGGTGTCCGAGGAGGACCTGGATCTGCTACAGGTGGTGGACGATCCGGCGCTCGCCGTGGAGCTGGTGGTGGAAGGGGCGGCCCGGCACCGGAACCCCAACGGCACCAGCACCGGCAACGGGACCGGGCCCGCAAACCCGGGCGGCACGCGGGGCTGACGGCCCACCCGCTGGACCCGTCGCCGTCTGGCACGATGGGGGTGTGAGTTTCTTCCTGGTCTTCCTTGCGATTGCGCTGGTCGGCGCCGCGTTTCTCCTCGGTACCGGCAGGGCCTCGAAAGTCTTCCGCGGCCGACGCGGGGCGGACGAGCGGGGCCCGCGTGCCCTTGATGACGGCTTTGACCAGCCGGTCGCCAACCTCCCGCCCGTGCTGCTGCCGGCCGAGGTGGAACCGTCCGACGTCGACCGTCTCCGGTTTGCAGTGGGCCTGCGGGGGTACCGGATGGACCAGGTGGACCAGGTCCTTGACGAATTGCGGGACCAGCTCGCCGCCAGGGACCGGCACGTAGCGGATCTGTCCGCCGAACTGGGACGCCTCCGGGACGAACCCGAGCAGGCTCCGTGAGCGGTGAACACCCCCGGGCGGAGGCTCCGGAGACTGAACCGCGGCAACAGAGCGACGTTGTGGGAGACCGGGCAGGGAGCCCGGCGCTGCAAGGCCCTACCGCCGCGGCCTGGAGCGTGGCAGCGGCAGCCGGCACCCGCGTCGCGCGCTGGCCCTGGTGGGTTCAGGTGGGCGGACTCTATGTGGCGGCCCGGCTCGTCAGCGCCTGCATCTTTATGGCCGCCGCCCTGCACCAGGGAGTCAACCCCTGGTTTCCCGCCAAGCCGGACTATTGGTCCTTCGTCAATATCTGGGACGCCCGCTGGTACGGCGAGGCCCTCCAGAACGGCTACCCGGACGTCCTCCCGACCGACGGAGCCGGCAACGTGCAGGAGAACGCCTGGGCGTTCTACGCGCTCTTTCCCTTCCTGGGCCGGGCGGTCGCCGGGCTGACCGGAATGCACCCGGCATTCACGCTGACGCTCATCGCCATGTTGGCCGGGCTGGGAGCGGCGCTGGTCATCTACCGCCTGTTCCGGCTCAAGGCGTCGCACCGCACGGCGCTCTGGGCAACCGTGTTCGTGGCCACCTTTCCCGTCTCGCCCGTCCTCCAGGTGCCGTACGCCGAGTCCCTGAACCTGCTCCTGCTGGCCGCCGCCCTGCTGCTGGTGGTGGAACGCCGCTACCTGTGGGCGATGCCCGTCGTTGTGCTGATGTGCCTGTCCCGGCCGACCGGCGTCCCGTTCGCGGCGACCGTGGGGCTGCTGTTCCTGTACCGGCTGTGGCAGGCCTATTCCGCCGGCCGGGAACCCGCACGCGGGGAGGCCCCCGGCATGCGGGAAGAAGGGCAACCCGGACCCGTGCCGCACAGCGGCCGCCAGCTCTGGTCGCTGGCGGGCCTGACGGCGGTCAGCGGAATCGGCGCCCTCCTGTGGCCGGCCATCGCCTGGGCAGCCACCGGCGACATCCAGGCCTACACGAAGACCGAGACCGTGTGGCGCGGGCACGACCTGGTGCCGTTCAAGCCCTGGTTCGACACCGGCATCCTGCTGTTCGGCCCGGTACTGGGGGTGCTGGCGCCGTTCCTCTTTGTGGCACTGTTCACCCTGTTGATGATGTGCCGCCCGGTGCGGGCGCTGGGCATGGAGCTGCGGCTCTGGTGCGCCTGCTACATGGGCTACCTGCTGCTCTTCCTGCACCCGCAGACCAGCACGTTCCGGATGCTGCTCCCGCTTTTCCCGCTGGCCCTCAGCGCGGCATTCATCTCCCGGTCCCGCGCATACCGCGGCACGGTGGTCATCATGTTCGTGCTGTTGCAGATTGTCTGGATCGTCTGGCTGTGGGCCTGGGCGGCGTTGCCCGGCGGAGGGGACTATCCGCCGTGACGCGCGGCACCTTTTCCGGCCGCCGGCCCGGCCCCACGCGGCGCGTCGGAAAGTCCAACGATTAGCTACAGCCGCGTTGTTACGCGATAATAGAAGGTAAGCAAGGACAAGAAGCAAACTGAGTATATGGCCCTGATGGCTTCCATCACGGCCCGCCGGGCAGCTTGATTGACTAAGCGGACGCAGCCCGGCCGGGCTGGTATGTCACTGGACTAATGGAGGGGATATTCCTTATGGCGGCTATGAAACCACGCACCGGCGACGGCCCGATGGAAGTTACCAAAGAAGGGCGCAGCTTGATTATGCGCGTCCCGCTCGAAGGCGGCGGGCGGCTTGTGGTCGAACTCAACTCCGCCGAAGCTACCAATTTGAAGGAATGCCTCGTCGGCGTTACCGAGTAGCCTCACAGCACGTTTGACAGAGGGCGGGGTCCGCGGCCGGATGGCAGCGGACCCCGCCCTCTTTTTCGTGTCAGGTTTCGTTGGTGCCCGCTACTTCTTGACGGCGACCAGCAGGCCGTCGCCGGTGGGCAGCATGGCCGACGCGAGGCGGTCGTCTTCGCGGATCGACTTGCCCACCTGGCGGAGCACCACGGTGGTGGCCTCGCGGGCGGCCGGGTTGGCGACCCGGTCCTTGTCCAGCGCGTCGTTGACGATCAGCAGGCCCCCGGACTTGAGCAGGCGGATGGCCTGTTCCACATAGCCGGGGTAGTTCGGCTTGTCGGCGTCGATGAAGACCAGATCATAGGCGCCGTCCGTCAGCCGGGGGAGGACGTCGCGGGCCCGGCCGGAAATGGTCCGCGTGCGGTTGGCCGGGCTGCCCGCTTCCTGGAACGCCTCGCGCGCGGCTTTCAGGTGCTCGACGTCGACGTCGATGGTGGTCAGCACGGCGTGGGGACCCAGTCCGCGCAGGATGCAGACGCCGGAGACGCCCGCGCCGGTGCCGATTTCGACCGCCGTCTGGGCCTTGGACGCCGCGGCCAGCACGGTCAGGACGGCTCCGACGCCCGGGCCAACCGGGGTCACGCCAAGTTCGAAGGACCGTTCGCGCGCGTGCAACAGAACCTCATCCTCAGCAGGCAGATCTTCTGCGTAGGACCAGCTCGTGGACTTATCGGCGCTCATGGAACTTCGCTTTCTGGGCGGCAGGGGAGTGTTTCCACCAGCCTACTGTGTCAGGTGGTGCCCGGCCGGGAGGCGCCCCCGCTGCGGAACGTGATGGCGGTCCCCCCGCGCGCATTCGGATGCGGGGCCGCTGGCCGGCGCGGAGGAGGCGGTGCGGCATGCCGGTTCTGCCGTGGGCAGAAGGTGCCCGGGCGTCAGGTAATTCCCAGCTTATTTTGAAATGATGGAGATCCGCTCATCCGCGTGGTGATCGGCGCCGAATCAAGGGTGCAGGAGCTTGCAGCCGCAAGCACCGTCCACGGCGTAGGCACCATCCACGAGGGGAGCGGACAATGTCGGCACTGGCAGCTGTCCCTACAACTGAAGAGTCCCAGCCCGCGGCGGAAACCGAGTGGGTCCGGCCCACCTGGGAGGAAGTGGTGACCAACCACTCCGCGAAGGTGTACCGCCTCGCGTACCGGCTCACCGGCAACAAGTACGACGCCGAGGACCTCACCCAGGAGGTGTTCGTCCGCGTCTTCCGCTCACTCGAGAACTTCAAGCCGGGCACCCTGGACGGGTGGCTGCACCGGATCACCACCAACCTTTTCCTGGACCAGGCACGGCGCAAGAGCCGGATCCGGTTCGACGCGCTGGCGGACGACGCCGAGTCGCGTCTGCCAGGACGCGAGCCGGGCCCGGAACAGAGCTTCGAATTCAACAACCTTGACGTCGATGTGCAGGCTGCCCTGGAAGAGCTTCCCCCGGATTTCCGCGCCGCCGTCGTGCTGTGCGACCTTGAGGGGCTGTCCTACGACGAGGTGGCCGTGGCCCTGGGCATCAAGCTCGGAACCGTCCGCTCCAGGATCCACCGCGGCCGCACCATGCTGCGGGAGAAGCTGGCGCACCGCGACCCGCGCCCGCAGCAGGCCGCCAAGACCTCGCTGAAGCCGCGGCTGAAGATGCCGCGCATCGCCGGTCTCCTCTGAACCAGGCGATGCGTCTGCTCGAGCGACTGTTGGGCTGCCGCGATCCGCGGCGCCGGCACCTGGAGTCCTGTGAGGAGTGCCGGCAACAGCTGCGCCGGGAACGCCAGTACCTGGAGCGGCTGCGTGGCGCCGAGGTCCCCCAGGCCAGCGATGACCTGACGGCCCGCCTGCTGGCCCGCACCGAGGAACTGGCCCGTACCGGGGCAACGGCAAACACAGCACAGCCGGATCCCCGCCGCCTGTCCGCGCCCGGTGCCCGCGGCTTCCATCCCGCACTGCGGGCCGCCGTGCTGGTGGCCGGCGGCGCGGCAGCAGCCGCCGCCCTGCTCGGCGGATCGGCCTACGTGATGGGCGGGGACACCGCCCCGCGGGCGGCCGGCACACCGGCTTCAGCCTTCCTGCAGCGGGACCTTGCCGTCTCCACGCCGGATGCCGTCGAGGCGGGCGCCGGGACGCCCGCCGGCTGGAGCCTCACCGGCAAACCTGATTTCACTCCGGCCGGAACTCTCACCGCGGCGCAGCTCGCGAGCCTGCGCTCCGAGGGCTGGACCTGCCCGGAGCTCCGCGAACTCGGCTACCATCTGGTCTGGGCCCGGGGAGGGGTGCTGGCCGGCGTCGACATCGTGGAACTTCGCCTCACCGACGGCACGAATTTCGCCACCATCCTCGAACAGCACCGTGAACTGCCCGGGCAGCCCGGCACGCCGGCGAGCGGGCCGCGAACCTCCCCTCCGGTCAATGTGCTCACGGGCCATCCCGCGACGTCGGACGGCTTCACCTCCGCGGTTGTCCCGGGCGGTGCTGCGACGGGCGCAGCGGCGGACGCCGGGGGAGCCGCGGGGCCCGGCAACGGGATCCTGTGGGTCAATGATGGTCCCCCCTTCGCTGCCATCTACCAGAAAGCGGATGCCACCTTCACCTACGTGTCCGACGAGCCCTCGGACCAGGCCGACGACGGCGTGGCCGCCCTGGTGCGGGCCGGCTCCGGGGCAAAGGCGGCCGCCGGAGACGCGGCCGGGTCCGGCGCAGAAGACAACTTCACCATCCGGCTGGAGCGCGGCCTGGGCAGGATCATGGAGCTGCTGGCCCCGTGAGCGGAGGTTCCGCCGAGGGCCGGCGCCGTGTGTCACGGCCGAATCGTCCCAGCTCCGATTGAGAGGGTAATCTTCCTACAGTGCTTGGAATCAATGGACCGGAGTTCTTACTTCTGCTGATCATCGGACTTCTGGTGATTGGCCCCAGCAGGCTGCCCGAATACACCCAGAAACTGGCCAACATCGTCAAGGAAGTCCGCCGGATGGCATCCGGGGCGCGGGAGCAGATCAAGGAAGAAGTCGGCATTGACATCGATGACGTCGACTGGAAGAAATACGATCCCCGGCAGTACGACCCGCGCCGGATCATCAAGGAAGCGCTGCTGGACGATGACACCAAGCCGGTCAGCGCCGGCGCCCCGGCCGCGGCAGCCACGGCGGTTGCTGCCTCCGCGGCCGCGGAACGCCGTCCGGCCCGCGTGATGGAGCGCCTCGCCGACGGCGAACCGGCGCCCTTCGACTCCGAGGCGACTTAGCGGGGCTGCAGGCCCAGGGACATTCCCCTCAGCCCCCGCGGGACCGCGGCGAGCTTCCCGGCGATGTCCAGCAGCGCCACGGCCGCCGGGGTCTCGGGGCGGCCCAGCACCAGGGGGACCCCGGCGTCCCCGCCCTCCCGGAGGAGGATGTCGAGCGGGATCTGGCCCAGCAGCGGGACGTCGGTGCCCACCGTCGCGGACAGCCGCTCGGCCAGCACAGCGCCGCCGCCGCTGCCGAACAGTTCCATCCGGCCGCCGTCGGGCATTTCCAGGTACGACATGTTTTCCACGACGCCGGCGACGCTCTGGCCGGTCCGGGTCGCGATGGCCCCCGCCCGCTCGGCCACGTCCGCGGCCGCGGCCTGCGGCGTGGTCACCACGAGGATCTGGGCCTTCGGCAGAAGCTGGGCCACAGAGATCGCGATGTCACCCGTGCCCGGCGGAAGGTCCAGGAAGAGGGCGTCGAGGTCACCGAAGTAGACGTCGGTGAGGAACTGCTCCAGGGCGCGGTGCAGCATGGGGCCCCGCCAGGCGATTGGCTGGTTGCCGGTGACGAACATGCCAATCGAGATGACTTTGACGCCGTAGGCCACCGGCGGCAGGATCATGTCGTCCACCCGGGTGGGGGCCTGCGTGATGCCCATCAGCGCCGGAACGGAGAACCCGTAGACGTCCGCGTCCACGATCCCCACACGGAGCCCCTGGGCGGCGAGAGCGCATGCCAGGTTGACGGTCACGGAGGACTTGCCCACCCCGCCCTTGCCGCTCGCGACGGCGTACACCCTGGTCAGCGAGCCGGGTTCGTTGAACGGGATCCCGCGCTGCCCGCCGGGGCCGCGGAGCTGCTCCTTGAGGGCGTCACGTTGCTCCTGCGTCATGACCTTCAGCTCGACGTCGACGCCGGTGACGCCCGGTACGGCGGCCAGCGCCGCCTCGCAATCAGCGGTAATGGTGCCGCGGAGCGGGCAGCCGGCGATGGTCAGGAGCACAGTGATCCGCACCTGGCCGCCGTCGGAGACCTCCACGGTGTCCACCATGCCCAGCTCGGTGATGGGACGGCGGAGCTCGGGGTCGATCACCGTGGCAAGGGCGGCATGCACGGCCTGCTCCAAGGCGGATTCCGGGGACGTGCCCTGCGAACTGCGGCCCTGGGTGTTGTTGTCCGTGCTGTTGCTGTCCTGGGTGGGGTTCATGCGGTGAATGCTCAGCTCTCGGGAGATGCAGGGTGCGCCGGGGCGCCGGCCGTGTCCGGCGCGGCGCCGCGCAGCGTGTCCGGCGGGGTGCCGGCTCTCTTGCTGGTTTTGGGGTCGTTCCTGCTGTCGGCCTTGACCCTGGGGATTTGCTGGGTCCGGGGGCCGCGCTGTTTGTCGCGGCGTTCCTTCAGCTTTTCCTTGACCTTGTCCCGCGGCGACTCGTGCGCTCCGGCCGAGGGATCGTGGGTGCGCAGTTCCTCCTGCGCTTCCAGCATGTCCTCGAGCAGGCTGCGCAGCTCGGCCCGGACGTAGTCGCGGGTGGCGACTTCCCGCAGGGCGATGCGCAGCGAAGCGAGTTCCCGCGTGAGGTACTCGGTATCAGAGAGGTTGCGTTCCGCGCGCTGGCGGTCCTGCTCGAGGGAGACGCGGTCACGGTCGTCCTGCCGGTTCTGGGCCAGGAGCAACAGGGGCGCGGCGTAGGAGGCCTGCAGCGAGAGCATCAGGGTCAGCAGGGTGAAACCGATGGCCCGGGAATCGAACTGCCAGGCCTCCGGGGCAAAAGTGTTCCAGGCCAGCCAAATGACGACGAACACCGTCATGTAGACCAGGAACTGCGGGGTGCCCATGAAGCGGGCGAAGCCTTCGGTGGTCTGGCCGAACGCGTCCGGATTCGGGGAAAACTTCGGCAGGATCCGCTGACGGCCGCTCAGCGGGGTGTCGAGGCTTCCCTTGGCCGATTTGCTGCCCGCCCGGACGTGCGGGTTCCGTGGTGCGGTGTTATCAGCCAATGCGGCCTCCAAGCTTCCTTATCGGGGCGTCGTCCTCGTGGGCGCGCCAGTCATCGGGCAGCAGATGATCCAGCACATCGTCAACAGTCACCGCCCCCACAAGCCGACCGTCGCTGTTGACGACGGGGAGCGAGTTGAGGTTGTAGGTGGCCAGCGTGCGGGCCACCTCGCTGATGTGGGCCTGGTCCGACACCGGCTCCAGGGTCTTGTCCACCAGGTTGCCCAGCGGTTCGGGCGGCGGGAAGCGCAGCAGCTGCTGGATGTGGACGACGCCGAGGAACCGGCCCGTCGGCGTCTCCAGCGGGGGCCGGGCAATGAAGATCGACGAAGCCAGGGCAGGGGAGAGCTCCTCGCGGCGCACGTGGGCCAACGCCTCCGCGACGGTGGCTTCCGGGGGCAGGATGACCGGAACCGGGGTCATCAGGCCGCCGGCGGTGTCCTCGTCGTATTCGAGCAGCCGCCGGACGTCCTCGGCACCTTCGGGCTCCATCAGCTGGAGCAGCTCCTCGGCCTGGGCGCTCGGGAGTTCGGCGAGGAGGTCGGCGGCGTCGTCCGGGTCCATCTCCTCAAGCACGTCCGCGGCACGGTTCACGTCGAGGGCGGAGAGGATCTCCACCTGGTCGCCTTCGCGCATCTCCTGCAGGACGTCCGCCAGCCGTTCGTCCTGCAGCTCACTGGCAACCTCGAAGCGGCGCTTGTCGCTCATCTCCTGCAGGGCTTCGGCGAAGTCCGCAGGCTTGAGATCCTCGTGGGTGGCGACAAACTGGGTGGCGGCCTGGGGCTCCGTGTGGGCGCCCTGCTGCGCGTCGGCCCAGTCGATGATCAGCGTCTCGTTGCGGCGCAGCCTGCTCAGCGGGGACAGGGAGTGGCCGCGGCGGACAAAGAGCTTGCTGACAAACCAGTCGCCGGAGCGGTGCCTGTCCATCGCGATGTCCTCGATCGTGGCGTCCCCGCTGCCGTCGGCGAGTGTGACGCGGCGGTCGAACATTTCGGCCACCACGAGGGTCTCGGCGCCGCGCTGTTCGAAACGGCGCAGGTTCACCAGCCCGGTGCAGATGACCTGGGTCTGGTCGATCGAGGTGATCCGGGTCATCGGCACGAAGACGCGCTTCTTCCCGGGGACCTCGACGACGATGCCCACCACGTGCGGGGCGCCGCGGGTGCCGCGGGAGAGCACGACAACATCGCGCAGCCGGCCCAGGCGGTCGCCCAGTGGGTCGAAGACGTCTAGGCCGAGCAGGCGCGCGACAAACACCCGCGAAACATTTGTGCTCACCTGTACAGGCTACCGAGTCCGCTCTCTTTTAGCTGAATTTACAGCCGGTGCCCAGCAGGATAGGTAAGAATAGGCGTATGTCAAACATTTTTGGTGCTCCCAGGGCTGGCGCCCCCAACGGCCCGGACGAGGCCCGCAGTGTCCCCAAGGGCGACACCGTCGGTTCCTACAACTCCTACCTGGACGCCCAGAAGGCGGTGGACTACCTCGCGGACCAGCAGTTCCCGGTGCAGATGGTCTCGATCGTGGGCAACGACCTGAAGATGGTGGAACGGGTGACAGGCCGGCTGACGTACCCGCGGGTGGCCCTGTCCGGCGCGCTGAGCGGCATGTGGTTCGGCTTGTTCGTCGGCATCATGCTGTCCTTCTTCGCCACCACGCCCGGGTATTTCTCCATTGTGACGTCGGTGCTTATGGGCGCGGCGTTCTTTATGCTGTTCGGCATCGTCACGTACGCCATGCAGCGGGGGAGGCGCGACTTCACCTCCACGAGCCAGGTGGTGGCGACCAACTACGACGTGGTGGTGTCCTTTGAGGCCGCGAACGAGGCACGGCGGTTGCTCCACCAACTGCCCATGACCCAGCGTGACGCCTCGGCATCGGCAGGAACGGCCGCCTACTCC
Source organism: Arthrobacter sp. YAF17 (assembly GCF_052113365.1). NCBI lineage: Bacteria > Bacillati > Actinomycetota > Actinomycetes > Micrococcales > Micrococcaceae > Arthrobacter > Arthrobacter sp. YAF17. The sequence goes on from NZ_JBFRDB010000002.1 coordinate 197,997, forward strand.
CAGCGGGACTACCAGCACCAGCCCTACCAGCCCGGTCCCGGGCAGGGTTCCGACCAGCCCGGCCAGCAGGGTCAGGGTCCGCAGCGTCCCGCCGGCTGGAACGACCCCTACGGCCAGCGGGCTCCCGAACAGGGCGTTCAGCAGCCCGGTACGCAGCAGCCTGGTGGACCGCAGGCAGGCAACCAGCCGGCCGGAGGCCAGCAGGCAGAGCCCCACCTTCGACCGGTGGGATCTACCGAGACCGCGGCGGAGACCGAAGAGGTCGCCAAGCCCTCCGGGTTCTCCTACCCGGATCTGCCCGACGGTCGCCCGCAGTACGGGGTCCGCGTGAACGACGCGCCCAAGCAGGAGCCCGGACAGGGCGGCCCGCAGCAGTAGCCTGCAGCCTTTACCCGGAAATGCTGAAGGCCTCCGCCCGGAACGATCCGGGCGGAGGCCTTCTGCGTACCGGCGGCTGCGCCGCCGGGACAAGCGGAACTACGCCGTCTGGCCGTCCACTTCCTGGTAGATGCCCGCCATCCAGGACTCGACGTCGTCGGCCTTGCGGGGCAGGGCGGCGCTGAGGTTGACCGGACCGTCGGCGGTCATGAGGATATCGTCCTCGATCCGGACGCCGATTCCGCGGTATTCCGCGGGGATGGCGAGGTCCTCGTCCTTGAAGTACAGACCGGGTTCGATCGTGAAGACCATGCCGGGGGTGAGCACACCGTCGAGGTACAGTTCGCGCTTGGCCTGCGCGCAGTCATGCACGTCGAGGCCAAGGTGGTGGCTGGTGCCGTGCGGCATCCAGCGGCGGTGCTGCTGGCCTTCGGCGCTGATGGCTTCCTCGACGGAGACCGGCAGCAGCCCCCAGCCGGCCAGCCGCTCCGCCAGTACGGTGGTCGCGGCCGTGTGGATGTCGCGGAACCTCGTGCCCGGCTGTGCGGCGGCAAACCCGGCGTCGGCGGCGTCGAGCACTGCCTCGTAGACCTTGCGCTGGATCTCGGAGAACGTGCCGTTGGCCGGCAGGGTCCGGGTGATGTCCGCGGTGTACAGCGAATCCGCCTCGACTCCGGCGTCGAGCAGCAACAGCTCGCCGGCATTGACCTTGCCGGTGTTCCGGGTCCAGTGCAGCACCGTCGCGTTGTTGCCGGAAGCGGCGATGGTGTCGTAGCCGAGCTCGTTGCCTTCCTCGCGGGCGCGGGCGAAGAACGCACCTTCGACGACGCGTTCGCCGCGCTGGTGGGTGAGTGCCCGCGGCAGGGACTTGACGACCTCGGTGAACCCCTGGACGGTGGCGGCGACGGCAATCTTCATCTGCTCGACTTCCCACTCGTCCTTGAGCAGGCGCAGTTCGGAGAGGGCCTCGGTGAGCTTCTCGTCGAGGGCGTCAAGGATGCCCAGGTCCAGGTTCTCCGGGTCCTTGGCCGTGTTGTAGCGCGCGGTGTCCACGAGGGCGTCGATGTTCTCGTCCACCTTCCGCACCAGCCGGATGGAGATCCCGCCGATTTCGGGGGCACCCACGTTCTTGGTGATGCCGAGTTCGAGTTCGCTGATGTCTGCCGTGTCCAGGCCGAGGCGGGCCTTGAATTCGGCCAGGGTGGGACGGGCGCCGATCCAGAACTCGCCGGAGCGGGAGTCCGCGTAGAACTGTTCGGTGTCGCGCCCGGCCAGCGGGCGGAAGTACAGCGTCGCGCGGTGGTGGCCGCCGTCGTCGCCCTTGCCTTCCTCCACGGGTTCCAGGATGAGCACGGCGTCGGGTTCGTGGTCCAGGCCGAGGCCGGTCAGGTGCGCGAAGCCGGAGTGCGGGCGGAAGCGGTAGTCGCAGTCGTTCGAGCGGACCTTCAGCGGACCGGCGGGAATGACCAGGCGTTCGCCTTTGAACTGCTCTGAAATGGCGCGCCGGCGGGTGGCTGCGTGGCCGGCGACGGCGACGCGTTCCGGCAGCTGCTCGCGGGACGGGGCCCAGTTGCTGGCCATAAACGCCTTGAAGGCATCGGAGCTGGGCCGCTGTGAGCGGTTGTTGACGCGCTCGTCGAGGGGCTGGGAAGCGGAGACTTGGGTGTTATCTGCATCGTTCACCGTCCCATAGTCTCACCAGCGGAGCGGCTTAGGCCAACAGGCCGGGGCGTTCATCCGCTGTATCCCTCCAGGGGTCTGCCATGCCGATCTACTAGGCTGGTGAGGTGAGGATCGACCTGCATGCCCACTCGAATGTTTCCGACGGCACCCAAGCGCCCGGCGCGGTGATGGCTTCAGCGGCGGAGGCGGGACTCGACGTCGTCGCCCTGACCGATCACGACTCCACCGACGGCTGGGCCGGGGCCGCCGCGGGCGCCCGGGAACACGGCGTTGCGCTGGTGCCGGGAATGGAGGTCTCCTGCCGGACGGTGGAGGGCATCAGCGTGCACCTCCTCTGCTACCTGCATGACCCGACGCACCCCGGGCTGCTGGAGGAAATCACCAAAGCCAAGGACGCCCGGTTCACCCGGGCCGAACGGATGGTCAGCCTGCTCGCGGAGGACTACCCGCTGAGCTGGGACGATGTCATCCATCACGTGGCCCCCGGCGCGACGCTTGGCCGGCCGCACATCGCCGACGCGCTCGTCGCCGCTGGTGTGGTCGCTGACCGCACGGAGGCGTTCGAATCCATCCTGACCTCGCGTTCACGCTACTTTGTGCAGCACTACGCGCCTGACCCTGCGTTCGCCGTCGAACTGGTCCGCGCGGCCGGCGGCGTGCCGGTGTTCGCTCATCCCGTGGCGTCCGCCCGCGGGCGGATCGTGGGGGAGCGCACATACCGGGAGATGATCGACGCCGGGCTGGCCGGGCTGGAAATCTACCACCGGGACAATCCGGAGGAGGGCAGGGCGTTCCTGCGCAAGCTCGCGGACCGGCACGGGCTGCTGGTCACGGGCTCCTCCGACTACCACGGGGCCGGGAAACCGAACCTGCTGGGCGAGAACCTGACTTCGCCCGAGGTGTTTGCCCGGATCGAGGAACTGGGAACCGGAACCCCCGTGGTCCGCTGACCCGCCCGCCTCGCTTGTTGAGCTATCGGTTTTGGTCCTTATCGGGCCCGAATAGCCACCACAAGTGACAGCGCAACAGGTTAATTTGGGAAAGCGGTGAACGCGGCGTGCGGGGCGAGCCGCTTCTCCATGACGTCGATCGCGGGCTGGTTCTGGTCCACGCAGACGAACCTGCGGTCCAGCTTCGCCGCGACGGCGCCCAGCGTCCCGGAACCCGCGAAGAAGTCCAGGCACCAGTCGCCGGGCCGGCTGGATGCTGCCACGACACGACGGATCAGCCCTTCCGGCTTCTGCGTCGGGTAGCCGGTCTTCTCCTTGCCGGTGGGGGAGACAATCGTGTGCCACCAGACGTCCGTGGGCAGCTTGCCGAGTTCCCGCTTGGCCGGAGTGACGAGGCCGGGGGCCATGTACGGCTCCCGGTCCACCTCGGCGCTGTCGAAGTGGTATTTCGTGGGGTTTTTGACGTACACGAGGATGTTGTCGTGCTTGGTGGGCCAGCGGTATTTGGCGCGGGCACCGTAGTCGTAGGCCCAGATGATCTCGTTCAGGAAGCACTCGCGGCCGAAAATGGCGTCGAGCATGACCTTGGCGTAGTGCACCTCCCGGTAGTCCAGGTGCAGGTACAGGGTGCCGTCGTCGGCGAGCAGCCGCCAGGCCTCGACGAGCCGCGGCTCGAGGAAGGTCCAGTAGTCGCTGAACGCGTCGTCGTACTTGTGCAGCGCGCCCTTGATGGTGTCGTAGGACCGGCCCTTGAACCCGACCCGGTCGCCCTCGCCGCCGGCGTTGAGCACCATCTTTGTTTCCTGGCGCTTCTGGACCCGGCCGGTGTTGAAGGGCGGGTCCACGTAAATCAGTGTGAAGGCGCCGTCCGGCAGCGTCGGGAGGTACTCCGCGTTGTCCGCGTGTACCACCAGGTTGCTGCCGTCCGGCGCCCAGACGGTGTCAGCCACGTTGGGGTTTAGGCCTCGGTGCTGCTGGCCGGAGCCCCGGCCTGTGCCTCGCCTGCGACCACTTCGCCGTTGCGGCGGCGGGTGCGGGTGCGGCGGCGGGCGCGGGTGGCGCGGTCAACCTCGGTCGGCGCGCTGGCCGTTGCCTTGGCCGGGGCGTCGGCGGCGGGGCCGGTGCTGGCTTCGGCCTCGGCGGGACGACGACGGCGGTCTCCTGACCGTGTGCTGTCCTGTCCGCCAGCGGCGCCACCGCTGCGGCGTCCGTCGCGGCTTCCGGAGCGTCCGCCGCTACGGGTGCTGTCGGCATCGCCGGAGCGTCCGCCGCTGCGGCTTCCGTCGCGCCCGCCCGTGCTGCTGCCGGCACCACCACTGCGGCTTCCGCCGCTGCGGGTACTGTCGCGTCCGCCGGTGTTCTTCTTGCCGGTCTCGCCCAGGTCCTCGAGAACCTCGGCGTCGACGCCTGCCAGCACCCGCTTGTCGCGGGGCAGCCGGCCCTTGGTGCCCTCGGGGATGTCGAGTTCCTCGAAGAGGTGCGGCGAGGAGGAGTAGGTTTCCACCGGCTCCGGGACGCTGAGTCCCAGGGCCTTGTTGATCAGGCCCCAGCGGGGCATATCGTCCCAGTCGACGAAGGTCACGGCGGTGCCCTTGTTGCCGGCGCGGCCGGTGCGGCCCACGCGGTGCAGGTAAATCTTCTCGTCCTCGACGCACTGGTAGTTGATGACATGCGTGACGTCGTCGACGTCGATGCCGCGGGCGGCGACGTCGGTGGCGACGAGGACGTCCACCTTGTTGTTGCGGAAGGCGCGGAGGGCCTGCTCACGGGCGCCCTGGCCGAGGTCGCCGTGGATGGCGGCTGCGGCGAAGCCGCGGTCCACGAGTTCCTCGGCAACCTTTGCGGCGGTGCGCTTGGTCTTGGTGAAGATGATGGTGCGGCCTCGGCCGCGGGCCTGCAGGATGCGGGCCACTACCTCGATCTTGTCCATGCTGTGGGCACGGTAGATCAGCTGGCGGATGTCGCGCTTGGTCAGGCCCTCGTCGTCCGGGTCGGCGGCGCGGATGTGGGTCGGCTGCGTCATGTAGCGGCGCGCCATGGCGATGACCGGGCCGGGCATCGTGGCGGAGAACAGCAGCGTCTGGCGGACGGGCGGCGTGCCGGCGATGAGGGTCTCGACGTCGGGAAGGAAGCCGAGGTCCAGCATTTCGTCGGCCTCGTCAAGGATGACCATCTTGACGTTCTTGAGGACGAGGTGCTTCTGCTTGTACAGGTCGATGAGGCGGCCGGGAGTACCGACGACGACCTCGACGCCCTTCTGCAGCGCCTCGACCTGCGGCTCGTAGGCACGGCCGCCGTAGATCGTGGTGATCCGGGCGTTGCGCTTGCGGGCGGCGTTCTGCAGGTCGCTGGCAACCTGGACAGCCAGTTCGCGGGTCGGGACGATCACGAGGGCCTGCGGGGCGCCGGGGGCGGGGAGTTTGTCGAACCCGGCGTCGTCCGGTCCGATGACGCGCTGCAGCGCCGGGATGCCGAAGCCGAGGGTCTTACCGGTTCCGGTCTTGGCCTGGCCGATGATGTCGTGGCCGCTCAGGGCGACCGGCAGGGTCATGGCCTGGATCGGGAAGGGGTGGGTAATGCCGGCGTCGGCAAGGGATTCCACGATATCGGCGCGGACGTTGTAGTCAGCGAAGGTCTTCTCGGCAATCTCGTGCGGCTTTTCGTCCGAGATGATGGTCTCTTCCGGCTCGATCGTTTCCGTTCCGGAGTCGTCGGTCAGAAGCTGGTGCGTGTGCAATTCACTCACAGGGGAGTTTCCTTATTCATTTGGGCTGCGCTGCTTGCTCAACGGGGCCGGCCGGGTGGCCGTTCCGGAGCACGCTCAGGCGCGCAAGCAAATCCAGTGGAAGCCGATCGCGGGCTATCTAAATGCTGGCACTGGGGACCAGCGGGTCAATCTCAAGATCGCGTAGGGGCGGGCTTGTTGAATTCGAAAATCAAGGAAATCAACGACCGGGCATCCATATCTACCCTTCCAGTCTAGCTGTACGCGGCCCGGATCCTTGACGGACCGTGCTGTGTCATTAAAGATGGGCGGCGGGACACCACACCGATCGCTCAGCCCACCAGCTCCAGCCGGACCTCGCGGGCGGCAATGTCGGCGGAAACAATCCGCACCCGGACGTGGGTGCCGGGTTCCAGTTCGCCGGGGCAGCGGGCCGTGACCGCGGGCTCCGCGATCTGCACGATCCCGGAGGGACCGTTTCCGTTGCCGCCCCCGTTGCCGTTCTTTCCGTTGCCGCTCCCGTTCTTTCCGTTCTTGCTTTTCCCGTTGCTGCTCTTTCCGTTCCCGGCGGGTTTGGAACCGGAGATCACGACGGCGTCGAACTCCTGGCCGACGTGGTTGACCAGCAGTGCCGCCTCGACGGTGTCGAGGGCGAGCCGCTCCAGCCGGGCGGCCAGCTGGTCCGAGGCGGCCATGATCGCGGGCAGCGACGGCAGGGCTTCGCGGGCCCAGGCCGGGACCTCCGCGCCGTTGCTGAGTGCCTCGCAGATCACCAGGACAAAACGGTCGATCAGCCGGCGCAGCGGGGCAGTGGAGTGGGCGTAAGCGGCCCCGATCGCGGCCTGGATGGCGGCGTCGGGAACCGTTCCGTCGAACGGGGTGTACCCGGCGCCGCGGAACAGCATGCCGGCCGAGTGCACGATCGCCAGCTGCTGCGGGTCCGTCGGATCAAGGGTGCGCAGGTATTCGCCGTAGCTCATTTCGCCGTCCCAGGGCTTGCCCAGGGCGCGGGTCTGGCGGTGGAAGTGCGCCAGCGATGCGGCATCCGGGGCCGGCATGGTGCGCAGGATGCCGACTTTGCCCTGCAGCATGATCCCAGCGGCCGCCATCCCCGTCATCAGGGAAATCTGGGCGTTCCAGTCCTCCACGGGCAGCGGCGGGGCAGCGACAATCCGGTAGCCGCCGTCGGGCAGCTGCTCGATTTCCTGTTCCGGCATGTTGAGGCTGGCGCCTCCACGGAGCCGTTCCAGCTCCACCCGCTTCATTCCGACTTCCTTGAGCAGCTGCAGTACGGGCGCGGCGGTGCCGGCGTCGAGCTCGGCCTGCACGCCCGGGTAACTGAGCTTGGCGCGGCTGCGGACGGAGGCCCGGCGGACCCGCACCGTGGACACTTCGGCGGCGGCGTCCAGCTCGAATTCCCACACAAACGCGGCGCACAGCTGGCCGGCTAGCAGGCTTCCGGCCTCCTCGCTAATGACCTCCGGGTGCAGCGGAATCCGGCCATCCGGGGTGTAAAAGGTCTGGCCCCGGCGGCGGGTCTCGGCGTCGAGGGCACCGCCGGGGGCAACAAAGGAGGGGACGTCGGCGATCGCGTAGAACACGGAGTAGCCCTCGCCGGAGCGGTCGATGAAGAGGGCCTGGTCCAGGTCGGTGGACGACGCCGGATCGATGGTCACGAACTCGATGTGCGTGAAATCCAGGTCCGGCAGCTCGTGGCGGGCGACTGCCTCCTTGGCCTCCCGGAGCGCGTCCTCGGGGAATGGGCCGGGCAGTTCAAGCGTTGCCCGCAACGCGCTGAGCGCCTCGGCCAGTTGGTTCTGTTGCCGGTGGACGCTCGGGGTCAGGCGGTGATGGGACACGAAAATCAGATTAGCTTCATTTGCGCCATTAGTCTTGGATCATGAGCACATCCCCGGCTGATCCCGCCCGATACCACAGCTTTCTGAGGGATCTGCTCGGTGTGATGGCCTACGGCGAGCTCTCCGCCTTCGAACGGCTCTCCTCCGACGCGCGGTATTCACCGTCCCTGCACGACCGCGCGGTGCTGGGCAGGATCGCCGTGATCGAGTTCCAGCACTACGAACTCGTGAGCGCCAAGCTCGATGCCATGGGCCTGGACCCGGAGGCGGCCATGCTGCCGTTCCAGCCATCCGTGGACCACTTCCACGAACGAACCCGCCCGGCGGACTGGTACGAATCCCTCATGAAGGCGTACGTGATCGACACCGTCTCCGCCGATTTCTACCGGGCCATTTCTCGCTACGTCGACGCCGGGACCCGGGACCTGGTGGAGCAGATCCAGGCCGATGAAGAGGCCACGGCGGTGCTGCGGGAACGGCTCAAGTCCGCCCTGGCCGATGACCCGCGGCTGGCGTCACGGCTGGCACTGTGGGCCAGGCGCCTCCTCGGGGAAGCCCTGACCCAGGCCCAGCGGGTGAGCTTCGAGCACGCGTTCATCGGCGGCCTGGCCGGCGCGGATGAGGACGGGTCCACGGACGACAGGTCCAGGGAACTTGTCCGCGGGCTCATGGCGGAACTGGCAGCCAACCACTCGCGCCGGATGACGGCGCTCGGTCTGGCCGGTTGAGTCTGGCCGGCTGAGCGCCGCGCTCAGTTGCCGGCGGCGTCGAGTGCGGCCAGCAGGGCCCGGGCGGCGCCGGCGGGATCGTCGGCTTCTGTGATGGCCCGGACCACCACGATCCTGCGGGCGCCGGCTGCCACCACCTGTTCCACATTTCCGAGGTCGATGCCGCCGATCGCGAACCACGGCACACCATCTGCCACCTGGCCCTCGACAGTCTTCCCCTCGGTTGTCTTCCCCTCCGCTCTCTTCCCCTCCGGGGGCTCGGCCCGGCGGACGGCCTCCGCCGCGTAGCGCACCAGATCAAGTCCGACGGCGGCGCGGCCCGGCTTCGTGGGAGTGGCCCACACCGGCCCCACGCAGAAGTAGTCCAGGCCGTCGCGGCCGGCTGAGGACGCAAGGGCCGCGTCCACCTGCTCCGGGCTGTGGGTGGACAGCCCGATCACGGTGTCCTTGCCCAAGAACGTCCTGGCGGCGCCGGTGGGGATGTCCTTCTGCCCGATATGGAATACCGGAGCCCCGGAGAGCGAGGCGAGGTCTGCCCGGTCGTTGACAGCCCAGAGGCGGCTATGGCGACGGGCTGCCTGGTGCAGGACCTCCAGCAGTTCCAGTTCCTCGGCCGCCTCCAGCGACTTGTCGCGCAGCTGGATGATATCGACGCCGCCGGCAAAAGCCTCGTCCACGAAGTCCGCAAAGTCGCCGCGGTCCTGCCGGGCGTCGGTGCAGAGGTATAGGCGGGCGGTGGTGTGGACGGCATCCTGGCTCATGCCCCCAGCCTAGTTCCTCTAAACTGGGCCAATACCGCGGGAGCCCGCCGCCGTCGACGCCACCAGCGTCCGGCGCCGGCAGGCTGAGAGGGCGTCAGAGCCGACCGCTTGACCTGATCCGGTTAGTACCGGCGTAGGGAAGGAATCCTTCATGGGCACCACATCGGTCCGCGGCACGGCCGTGGGTAATGACGCCGCAGCGCCCGTGTCCGCCGCCGATGACACCGAAGCCGGGAAATGTTACGACGTCGCCGTGATCGGCGGCGGCGTTGTGGGCCACGGAATCGCGTGGGCGGCGAGGCGCTCCGGCCGAACGGTCGCCCTCATCGACGACGCCCCGGGCAGCGGCGCCAGCTGGGCCGCCGCCGGCATGCTCGCCCCCGTCAGTGAACTGCACTACCAGGAAGAATCCCTCCTGGAGCTCATGCTCGAGTCCTCACGCCTCTGGCCGGCATTTGCCGCCGCGCTGGAGGACAGGGGTGACGGGCCGGATACCTGCGCCGCCGCCGGTGCCGCCAGCAGCACGGGGTACCTCACGACGCCGACCCTCGCCGTGGGTGCCGACGCCGCCGACCGCCGGGCGCTCGCGGACCTGCGCACCGTCCAGCAGGCGTCCGGCCTTGCCGTCGAGCCGCTGACCGTCCGGGAGGCGCGCACGCGCGAACCCCTGCTGAGCCCCGGCATCTCCTGCGCCTTCGACATTTCCGCCGACCACCAGGTGGACCCCCGCCGGCTGCTCGCCCGGATCGCGGAACTCCTGGCCGCGGACAGCCACTTCGACACGATCGGGCGTCGCGCTGCCGGGCTGTCCTGGCAGGACGGGCGCGTGGCCGGAGCCGTCCTAGTCGGCGGCGACACGGTCCTGGCCAGGGAAACCATCGTCGCCAACGGCCTCGGCGCCGCCGCGCTCCGGTGCCTGCCCGCCGGACTCCGGCTGCCGCTGCGGCCGGTCCACGGCGATATTCTCCGGCTCCGGGTCCCGGAGAAGCTGCGGCCGCTCCTGACGTCCACCGTCCGGGGACTGGTCCGCGGGGTGCCCGTCTACATCGTTCCCCGGCAGGACGGCACAGTGGTGATCGGTGCCACGCAGCGGGAGGATGCCCTCGGCGAAAACGGCCACGCACCGGACGGTGCCACGCCCGGCTCCGCGGTGTCCGCCGGCGGCGTCTACCAGCTGCTGCGCGACGCCCAGCACCTGGTCCCCGCCGTCGCCGAACTCGAACTGCTCGAGGCCACCGCCAGGGCCCGGCCCGGGACCCCGGACAACGCGCCCCTGCTGGGCCGCGTGGCGGAACCGGGAGGCCAGGGGGACATTGCGGGGCTGATTATCGCCACCGGCTTCTTCCGGCACGGAATCCTCCTCACGCCGGCCGCCGCGGAGATCTGCCGGCAGCTGCTCGACGGCGTCGAGGACCCCCGCTGGGCCCGTTTCCGGCCGGACAGGTTCGCCGCCGGTACCGGGCCGGCCGGCCCGGCCTCCACCCGACAGCAGAACATGACCACGCGGACCACCAATCCCAACCCTGAGCACAGCAAGGAATCGGTATGAACATCACATTGAACGGAAACGGGCACACGGTTCCCGACGGCGCCTCGGTGGGCGCCCTCGTCAGCGCGGTCACCGGCCGGCCGCTGGCCCCGAACGGCCAGTCTGTGGACGGCGGGAAACTCGGGGTCGCCGTCGCCCGCAACGCCGAGGTGGTTCCCCGCAGCCAGTGGCACGGCACCGCGCTCGCCGACGGCGACGACGTCGAGCTGGTCACGGCGGTGCAGGGAGGATGAGCAGCGTGGAAAACACCACACTGGCAGCGGCACCGGAGGCGTCAACGGCTGGCGCGGATCTTTTTGAGGTGGATGGCGTGCGGCTGGGGTCGCGGCTGATCATGGGCACCGGCGGGGCGCCGAGCCTGGACGGTCTGGGCGCAGCGCTGCTGGCGTCCGGCACCGAGCTGACCACCGTCGCCATGCGCCGTTACTCACCTGCGGAGACGGGTTCGCTGTTTCAGCTGCTGCTGGACCACAACATCCGGGTGCTGCCCAACACCGCCGGCTGCTTCACCGCCAGGGACGCCGTGCTGACCGCCGAACTGGCCCGCGAAGCCCTCGAAACGGACTGGGTGAAGCTGGAAGTCATCGCGGACGAGCACACCCTGCTGCCGGACGCCGTCGAACTCGTCGAGGCCACCGAGCAGCTCGTGGGCCGGGGGTTCAAAGTCTTCGCCTACACCAACGACGACCCCGTGCTTGCCCTGCGGCTCGAAAACCTCGGCGCCGCCGCGGTGATGCCGCTGGGCGCGCCGATCGGCACCGGCCTGGGCATCCTGAATCCACACAATATCGAACTCATCGTCTCGCGGGCCTCCGTGCCCGTGGTCCTCGACGCCGGGATCGGCACGGCCTCCGACGCCGCCCTCGCCATGGAGCTTGGCTGCGACGCCGTGCTGCTGGCCACGGCCGTGACCCGGGCACAGAATCCGGTGTTGATGGGGGAGGCCTTCAAGCACGCGGTAATCGCCGGTAGGCTGGCAAAAAGGGCCGGCAGGATCCCGCGCCGGGAGCACGCGTTGGCGTCCTCGGCCATGGAGGGACGGGCCGAATTCCTGTAGGCCCTCCGGCGCAGCAAAGGAGCCTGCCATGGCAGCCACAGAGGACGTCCTCAACGAGGGCCAGGTCGACGCGGCCCTGGCGGGGCTGCCGGACTGGAGGCACCGGCTCGGCGGTCTCGTCACCGTCTACAAAGCGCCGACGGCGGCCGCGGCGCTGGAACTGATCGCCGCCGTCGGACGCCTGGCCGAAGAACAGAACCACCACCCCGACCTGGACTGGCGCTACCGCAGGGTCTTCCTGCGATACAGCTCCCACGACGCCGGGGACAACGTCACGCGGCGGGACGTCGCCGCCGCAACGGCCGCCGGCGCGGCCGCCGCCCGGCTCGGCGCTGTCGCGGAACCTCCGCCGCAGTAGGTCCGGGGCCGGTCCCGGGCCGGCGGAAACAGCGGCGGCCGGGGCGTTAACGAACCGTGACCACGCACCCGGGCCCGGGCGGTGGTCACGGTTGCAGGGCTGCTGCCGCGAACGGCTAGTAGCGCAGGATGGCGGTGAGCCGGGCGGTGTCGCGGCCGGTGCGGGTCTTGCCGAGGTAGAGCGCAGCCGCCACGGCGGCGGCGGCGCCCAGGACCATGGGTAGTATCCACGGAATCCAGGTCAGCCCGGGCTGGTAGCCCAGTCCGGCGGCGATGAAGATGATCCAGCTCAACATCCCGGCGGTGAGCGATACGCCTGCCGGGACCGCTATGCCGTACTTGGCGTGCCGCTTGTCATTGGCCCAGACCACAAAGCCCGCGGCCACGGTCACCAGGGCAACCACAATCAGGGAAAGCATGTTTGGACTCCTTGCGGATCTGGGGACTGGGTTCAGCAGCGGCCGGTGGTGACTAGAACGCGCCGAAACCGACGCGGCGCACTTCCTCGGCGCCGATTTCAACATAGCCCAGGACATTCGAGGGAATGATGATCTGGCGGCCCTTTTCGTCCGTCAGCCGCAGCTCCGAGCCCTTGGCGATGGCCTCGCCGACCAATTTAGCCACGGCGTCGGCATCCTGGGCCGATTCCAGGACAATCTCGCGGCCGATGTTCTGAATGCCGATCTTTACTTCCACAGCAAGGCCTCCCAGCCAATCAAAGTCCAACAAAAATCAAAGCGTCATCTCTATTTGTAGTCTAGGTTTCCTTGGGGAAGCGTGAGATTCCGCGCCAAGCTAAACGGTAGATCAGGTCGCTGGCCACATCGAGGTCAAGATTGCCGTCGGTTTCCAGCCAGTACCGGGCGCTGACATGCGCCAGTCCGGCGAGTCCGCGTCCCAGCAGCTGGGACTCCAGTTCGGGCAGCTTCGTGTCCTCGGCGATGACCCGGGCGACGGCGTCGGCGAAGGTCTTGTTGAATGTTTCCAGCCGGGCGCTGACGTCGGGGTCGTTGACGAGGTCGGACTCGAAAACCAGGCGGTGGGCCTGGTCGTCGCTGGCGATGAAGCGGAAGTAGGCGCGCATGACGGCCTGGACGCGCTCATCGTTGTCGGTGGTGGAGTTGAGGGCCCCCAGCAGCAGCTCGGTCAGCTTGCTCAGCTGGCTGTCCAGCAGCGCGATATACAGCTCGCGTTTGGACGGGAAGTGCTGGTACAGCACGGGCTTGCTGACGTGGGCGGTCTCGGCGATCTCATCCATCGCGGCGCCGTGATACCCGTTGGCGACGAACACTTCCTGGGCCGCCGCGAGCAGCTGTGCCCGGCGTTCATCGCGGGGCAGCCGTGCCGACCGCTGTCCGCCTCGTGCCGGTGCCTCCGGCGACTTGCCTGCGTGACCCCGCTCAACCGGTGCCTGATGAACCACTGTCGGCCTTCTTTCGCTTGCTGTTACTTCCACTTTACGTGTCAGTAATATGACCTGGCGGCAACTTCGGGCATAGATTGAAGTATGGCTTCCAAGTTCACCCCCAATGCTGCCCCCGCAACCCCGGAAACGGCGCCCGGACCACTGGTGGAGCCGGCTGACGGCTTGAGCACGGAAGAAGTCGAACGCTACTCCCGCCACCTCATCATCCCGGAGATCGGGGCGATCGGGCAGCGCCGCCTGAAGAACGCCAAGGTCCTCGTGATTGGCGCCGGCGGCCTCGGCTCTCCCGCGCTGCTCTACCTGGCCGCCGCCGGCGTGGGCACCCTGGGCATCGTCGACGACGACACGGTGGACCTGAGTAACCTCCAGCGCCAGGTGATCCACGGCGTCGCCGATGTGGGCCGGCCCAAGATCGAGTCCGCCCGGGACGCCATCGCCGCGCTGAACCCGCTGGTGGAGGTCCGCCTCCACAATGTCCGTCTGGACGCCTCAAACGCGCTGGAACTGTTCGCCGGCTACGACCTCATCCTCGACGGCGCCGACAACTTCGCCACCCGGTATCTCGTGAACGACGCCGCAGCGATCCTCGGCAAGCCCTACATCTGGGGTTCGATCTTCCGCTTCGACGGGCAGGTCAGCGTCTTCTGGGAACAGCACGGCCCCACCTACCGCGATCTGTACCCCGAGGCGCCGCCCGCAGGTTCCGTGCCGTCCTGCGGGGAAGGCGGCGTGTTCGGGATGTTGTGCGCTGCCGTGGGCTCGCTCATGGTGACGGAGGCCGTCAAGCTGATCACCGGCGTCGGGCGCTCACTGCTGGGCAGGGTGGCGCTCTTCGACGCACTCGGCGGGACCTGGCGCGAAATCAAGGTCTCCCGCGATCCCGAGGCGGAACGGATCACGGAACTCACCGACTATGAGGCGTTCTGCGGCATCGCCCCCGCCGCGGAGGCGGGCACCGAACATACCGTGACGGCGGCGCAGCTGGCCACGATGCTGGCCTCCCGCACGGCCGGGCTCAAAGATTTCCAACTCGTCGACGTGCGCGAGACCGGGGAATTCGAGATCGTCCGGATCGACGGGGCGGTGCTGATCCCGCATGGCCGGATCCTGGCCGGGGAGGCGTGGCACGAGCTTCCGCAGGACCGGGACATCGTGTTCCTCTGCAAGGGCGGGACCCGGTCCGCGGCCGTCCTCGCCGCCGCCCGGACTGCCGGCTACGAGCGCGTCAGCCACCTCGACGGCGGAATCCTGGCCTGGGTGCGGGACGTTGAGCCCGGGAAACCGGTCTACTGACCCAGTGCGCGGTGTTAGCGGCGGAGCTCAGTTGACGGCCCCGATGCCGGGCCGCTTGAGTGCCTCAAGATGGTCTTTCACCCGCAGTGGGTGATGACTGCCCCCACTGGAACCGCTAGCTTGGCGAACATGTGATTGACCAGCCTCCGTCGCCTGTGAGTCCTCACTAAAAGCTCCCGCAGTCCGGCGGACGGCCAGCGGAAGGAGGAGGGATGCCCAACTGCAACCATGGTCGCGCCGGTCCCGTTCCCGCGGCGCTTCCGTTTGCTGGGAGCCGTCTTTCGGGCGGACGCTGGCTGATGTCGACCCGCTCTGAAAGCAGGACATTCGGGGTGGCCCGAATCGTCACAGCCGCGCCGGGTTGCCGGTAATGAGCGGGCCCGCCGCGTCGCCGCCCAGCTTCGATCCGGCTGTCGTAATTCGTTCCAGGCCATACATCGCCGCGCTCCTGCTGGCAGCGGCCCTGGGCGTCCCCATCTCGGCTGTTGCGTACGGCTTTCTCGCTTTGGTCGCTGCAGTCCAGCGCTACATCTTCGACGGGCTGCCGAATCAAGTCCTCGGGGGTCCTGCTCCCGCGTGGTGGCCGGTTCCCTGGTTGGTGCTGTGCGGGCTGTTGACGGCGTTGACCATCCGGTATTTGCCGGGAACCGGGGGCCACTCGCCCGCCTTCGGATTCAAGACGGGCGGCGGTCCGCCCGCCGGCCGGGAGCTCGTGGGCATCTTTCTCGCGGCGCTGGCCACGCTCAGCCTGGGTGCGGTGCTCGGACCCGAGGCGCCGCTGATCGCAATCGGTGGCGGCCTCGGGGCGTTGGCGGTGCACCTGGTGAACAAGGACGCCCCGCCGATGGCCCTGACGATCATGGCGTCGGCAGGCAGTTTCGCAGCGATCAGCACCCTGCTCGGGTCTCCTGTGCTCGGGGCATTCCTGATCATGGAGGCCGCCGGGATCGGGGGAATGACTCTGAGCCTGATGGCGCTGCCCGGCCTGCTCGCTTCGGGAGTCGGGGCGCTGGTGTTCGTCGGCTTGGACGGCTGGACCGGGTTGGGCAGCTTCTCGCTGGCACTGCCTGTGGTGCCACCTGCCGAGGCGCCGACCTTGGCGACGTTGGGCTGGGCGGTGGTCATGGGCGCGGTCGGTGCACTGCTGGGATGGTTGATCCGCTGGGTCGGTCTGTCGCTTCGTCCTATTGTGCATCTGAACCGGGCGTTGGTGACGTCCGCGCTCGGTTTGCTGATCGGTCTTACCGCGATGGCGTACCAGTTGATCTCCGGGAACAGCTTTACGCAGGTGTTGTTCTCGGGGCAGGACGCACTTCCGGAGCTGGTCGAACACGCCACGAACTACTCGCTTCCTGTCCTGATCCTGCTGATCGCTTGCAAGACCCTGGCCTACGGGCTCTCGCTGAGCGCATTCCGTGGTGGGCCGGTGTTCCCGTCGATGTTCATCGGTGCCGCGCTCGGTATTGCTGCGAGTGCGTTGCCCGGAATGAATCTCGCGGCAGCCATCGGCATGGGCATCGGAGCCATGTGCGCAGCCATGCTGCGGCTGCCGTTGACGTCGACCCTGCTGGCCACGCTGCTACTGGGGGTGGATGGTGTGGCCGTCACACCCCAGGTAGTGGTGGCTGTGGCGGTGGCCTTCGTGATCACCAATGTGCTCCCGGCCCCGGGTCCGACGGCGGAGGTGGCGCCCGCCGCCGTCGGCAGCGTCCAACAGCGGGCTCCCCGGAGGGCAACGTGAGCGCGGGCCGAACGACGGTACGGGACCGGTGGATCGCCTGGTTGTTCATCGTTGGTTCGAGTCTGTTCGCCGTGGGGGCGGTGCCGTTCTACGCCGAGGCCGTGGGATTGTTCTGGTGCGGAGTCACCTTCTTCGTCGGTTCGCTGTTCTTCACCTGTGCGGCGTTCCTGCAGTACCGCGAAGCCGTTGATGCGCTTCCGGCCGTCGGTGCCGGGGGACGCCGTCCGTTGTGGGTATGGGCTCCGAGGGATCTCGTCTGGCTCGCCGGTGCGATTCAACTTGCCGGCACGCTGTGGTTCAACTGGAGCACAGCGAACGCACTGCTGGGCAATCTCAGTGCGGCGCAGACCGAGCAGCGGGTGTGGCGACCCGACGCCTTCGGCTCAGTCGCCTTCCTCCTGTCCAGCGGTGTGGCGTTGCGGTATGCCGGCCGCGGCACCATTGCCGGCCGGCCCAGGCCCCGGGCATGGAAGATCGGCGTCATCAACGTGGCCGGCTCAGTTGCGTTCGGCATCTCGGCGGCCGCGGCCTTTGTCATACCGTCGAGCGGCAGTGTCTGGAACGCCGAACTGTCCAACCTCGGCACCCTCGTGGGAGCTCTGTGCTTCCTCGCCGGCGCGATTCTGATGCTCAGTCCGGAATCCACCGACGCCTCGGTTCCCGCGGACCGGGGAACTCAGCCGTAACCCGTTTCAATAGTCCTTGGAGGAGAAGTGATGTCAGCAAATTTCCAGCCGGCCGATGCCGACGTGGCACTGTTCGGCAACCGATTCGTGACCCAGGAAGTTCCGAGCCGGGAGTTCCCGGAGACCGGCATTCCAGCCGAGGACGCTTTGCGGCTGGTGTCGGAGGACCTGGCGCTGGAGGGTGATCCGGCCCGGAACCTGGCGACCTTCGTCACGACCTGGATGGAGCCGCAGGCCCAGCAGATCATCGCCGCGAACCTGCACCGCAACTTCATCGACCACGCCGAATATCCCCGCACGGCAGAGATTGAGCAGCGCTGCATCCGGATGCTCGCCGACCTCTTCCACGCGCCAGGCGAGACGACCGGCGCCCGAACCCAGGGATCATCCGAGGCGATCATGCTCGGCGGCCTGTCCCTGAAATGGAACTGGCGCAAGCGTCGTGAGGCCGCCGGCGCCCCGACGTCGAACCCGAACCTGGTGTTCGGCGGCGACGTGCATGTCGTGTGGGAGAAGTTCTGCCGCTACTTCGACGTCGAACCGCGGATCGTGCCGCTGCAGCCGGGGAAGTACACGATCGGCCCGGACGACGTGCGGGCCCACGTCGATGAGAACACCATCGGCGTCGCAGCCGTGCTGGGGACGACGTTCACCGGGCACAAGGACGACATCGCCGGCATCAACGACCTGCTGCTGCAGATCAAGCGTGAGCGGGGCCTTGATGTGCCGCTGCACGTGGACGGGGCCAGCGGCGGGTTCGTCTGGCCGTTCCTCTACCCGGACTCCGAGTGGGACTTCCGGCTCGAGCAGGTGCACTCGATTAATGTCTCCGGGCACAAGTTCGGCCTGGTCTATCCCGGCATCGGCTGGCTGATCTTCCGGGAGAAGGCCGATCTGGCCAAGGAGCTCGTCTTCGAGGAGAACTATCTCGGCAAGACCGACTCGACGTTCACCCTGAACTTCTCCACCGGCTCGTCGATGGTTCTCGCCCAGTACTACAATTTCGTGCGCTATGGCCGCGCCGGTTACACCTACATCATGCGGAACATGCAGACCAACGCCCGCGTCCTCGCCGAGAAGCTGGAGGCCATGGGCCGGTTCGAGATCATCGGCCCGGACGAGGAGCAACTTCCCCTGGTCGCGTTCCGGCTCGCCGGCGACCCCGGGTACGACGAGTTCGACATTGCCTGGCAGCTCTCGGCCGAGCGCGGCTGGATGGTGCCGGCCTATACCCTGCCGCCGAACGCCCAGGACGTGACGATCATGCGGGCCCTGGTCAAGGAAACGATGAGCCGGGAGCACGTCGACACGCTCGCCCGGGACATCGAAGAGGCGTGCTCCACGCTGGCAAAGAAGGGCGGCGCACACGAATCCGAACGAAACAAGATCGTCACCGGACCCGGCCACTGACCCGGCGCCACGGTGACACACCGGGCCCGACACATCCGGCCCGGCTGACGCGGGAACCGGCATCACATCTTCCTTCTGTCCCTGGTTCTCGTTGCGAAGTCGACCTATGGTCGATGCATGACCACACCGCTGGACGCCCTCCCCAAGATCGGAGCGCCAGCTACGCGAGCTTTGAGCGGCGCCGGCTATCTGTCTCTCAGGGGGCTCGCCGGCGTCCCGCGGTCCGAATTGGCCAAGATGCATGGCGTCGGGCCCAAGGCTCTGCGAATGCTTGAGGAGGCGCTTTCAGAACACGGACTGGGACTGAAATAGGGCGGGGACATCCCCACACATTAGGGCCACGCAGGCCTTCGCCTCGGCGGCCCGGTGTCAAAGTTCTTAGGCCAGCTGAGTGAGGATGACGGGTCCGGATTCCGTGACGGCGATCGTGTGCTCGGAGTGCGCAGTCCGGCGGCCATTGGAACTGCACAAAGTCCACCCGTCGGCAGCTGTGACGAGCTTGCTGGTGCCGTCCATGACCCAGGGTTCTATTGCCAACAGCAGGCCCGGGCGGAGTACGTAGCCGCGTCCGGGTTTGCCGGTGTTCGGAATATGCGGGTCCTGATGCATGGTGCTGCCAACGCCGTGTCCGCCAAATTCGGTGTTGACCCGGAAGCGGGCCGATTCGAGGACCGAGCCAATGGCGTGGGAGACATCGCCGATACGCGCCCCGGACTGCGCTGCCTGGATACCGGCCAGCAATGCGTTCTCGGTGGTCTCGATCATGTGCCGGTCAACGGGCGCGGAGGAGTCCCCGACAACGAAGCTGATGGCGGAATCAGTGACCCAGCCGTCGACACTGGCCGCGAAATCAAGCGTCAGGAGATCCCCGTCCCTCAGGACGTAATCATGGGGGAGTCCGTGGAGTACGGCATCGTTGACTGACGTGCAGATGACTTTTCCGAAGGGGCCGCGCCCGAATGACGGGGCGTAGTCGACGTAGCACGAGCGGGCACCTGCGGCCCGGATCATCGAGGCCGCCCAATCGTTAATCTCCAGGAGATTGGTTCCGGGCTCGATTCTCGCCCGCAAGTCCGACAGGGTCTTCGCCACGAATTGGCCGGAGAACCGCGCCTCGTCAACTTCCCGGGGTGTGAGCAGTTCTATCAAGGTTCCTCCAAAACAATGTTCCTCCAAAAAATGGGACCGGTATTATTATAACGGTA
The DNA here is from genome assembly GCF_052113365.1 of Arthrobacter sp. YAF17. Taxonomy (NCBI): domain Bacteria; kingdom Bacillati; phylum Actinomycetota; class Actinomycetes; order Micrococcales; family Micrococcaceae; genus Arthrobacter; species Arthrobacter sp. YAF17. The sequence goes on from NZ_JBFRDB010000002.1 coordinate 217,805, forward strand.
CTATGCTTGGAAGATGGTTAGAGTCCCCCTGAGCCCAGAAGACGTCCGTGCCGGGAGGCTGCTCGGAGAGATGCTCCGTAATGCGCGGGGGGAACGGACCCTGGTCCAGGTAGCTCTGGGTGCGGGTATCTCCCCTGAGACGCTGAGGAAAATCGAAACGGGCCGGATCGCGACTCCGTCTTTTATGATCGTGGCTTCCCTCGCCGAAGAACTGGCCCTCTCCCTGGACGCGATCCAGGGAACGCTGCGACGGACATCGGGGGAGAAGCTCGACGTCGCTTCCTGAACGCGCGTGCCGTGCCATGCGGCCGCAGGGCCAAAGTATTGCCGAAGGGGGAGCGGCGCGCAGCCTAGGCCGAGTGCCGGTGGGCGTCATCCCCGGCATCGTGGATGACCGCGTCGGGGACAACCGCATCGTGGACGACGGGGCACTCGGCGCCGGCGGTCTTCGGGGCGGCCGGCTCGACCGTGATCCCGTACAGCGCCTCAAGGGCGGCGACATAGTCTTCCTGCTGGCCGTTGGCGGCGAGCTCACGGGCCCGGACCGTGGGGACGTGCAGCAGCTGCTTAACCATCCGGCGGAGCGCGAATTCAACTTCTTCGGCCGCGGCGGTGCAGCCGTGGCGGGCCCGGACCTTTTCCATTTCCGTGTCGAGCACGTTCATGGTGTGCCGGCGCAGGGCGACGATCGCCGAGTCCACCGAGCGGGCTTCGCGCTCCTGCTCGAAGGCGCTGGCCGCACCCGCCACGATGCTGCTGGCCTGGGCCAGCGATTCGGACTGTTCCTGCGGGGCGGCCAGGCGGACCGATTCCAGCGTGAGGAGTTCGACGCCGTCGAGACCGCCGACGGCGGGATCAAAGTCGTGCGTGAGGGCGAGGTCGATGGCGATCAGCGGCTGGGGCGACGCCGCCCGCACTGTGGCCAGTTCCGCGGCCTCGACGCGGGTGTCCGCTCCGCTGCAGCCGATCATGACGTCGGCCGCGGCGACGGCGGCCGGAAGGGTTTCGCCGTCGAGCGCGGTCCCGCCGCGGGTGGCGACGAAGCCTGCCGCCCGGCCGGACGAGGAGTAGACGGAAACGTCCGTGCAGCCGCGTTCACGCAGCAGCGACATGGTGGCGCCGGCGTAGGCGCCGGTGCCGAAGACGACGACCTTCTTGGTGGACCAGTCAGGGTCCTCGGAGAGCTCGGTGGCGAGGTCCAGGGCCACCGAAACGACGGAGAGGCCGCGGGCGCCCAGGGCGGTCTGGGCTCCGACGTCCTTGGCGGTCTTCGATGCGGCCTGGAACAGCCGGACCAGGCCGGAGCTGGCCGTGCCTTCGTGCTGGGCGGTAATCAGGGCCCGGCGCACCTGGCCCGCGATCTCGCGTTCACCGACGACGGCGGAGTCAAGGCCGGAGCTGACCGAGAAGAGGTGCCGGGTGACGTCCGAGCCGGTTCGCGTGCTGAAAGACTGCGCGACGAGCTGTTCGTTCAGTCCGGTGGAGCCGCTGAGCTGGGCGATGAGGGCCGCCCGGGCGTCGTCGACGTCATCCGGGCGGGGCGCTTCGCCGTAGATCTCGAAGCGGTTGCAGGTGGCAAGGACAATGGCACCCGCCACGGCCGGCGACCCGGCGAGGGCGGATGAGGCGAGCTCTGAAGCGCCGGTGCTCAGTTGAGCAACGGTCTCGAGGTCGATGTCGGCGTGGGTCGCCACCAGAGAAAAAAGAACCACAGCAGGACAATCATAGCTTTTTCGTACCCGCGTAGAACAACTGTCCGGCGTGGAACCGCACACGCCGGGGTGTGATTCCCGCCACCGCGCAGGGGTGGCCCGTTTGTGTGCCCGGGCCGGTGACAGGCTGTCGTTATCTTTTGGGGCTGATTTTGGGCACAATCGAAGTCATGACTCCTAGCACTGCGGCAACTCCCGAAATCTCCGGCCTTGACGCCGGGCACCCGCTGATGGACGGCCGCACCGCGGATTCCGCTCTGATCACGGCCTACCGCGGCGGCAAGCCCTCCCGCCGCCCGGTCTGGTTCATGCGCCAGGCCGGCCGTTCGCTGCCCGAATACCTCAAGGTGCGCGAGGGCGTCGCCATGCTGGATTCCTGCCTGCGCCCCGAGCTGGCTTCGGAAATCACCCTGCAGCCGGTCCGCCGCCACGACGTCGACGCCGCCATCTTCTTCTCCGACATCGTCATCCCGCTCAAGCTGGCCGGCGTCGGCGTGGACATCGTCCCCGGCGTCGGTCCCGTGCTGGACACACCGGTCCGCACCGCCGCGGACGTCGCCGCCTTGCCCGAGCTGACCTGGGAAGCCCTGGAACCGATCCGCGAAGCCGTCAGGCTCACCGTGGCCGAACTCGGCAACACCCCGCTGATCGGCTTCGCCGGCGCGCCGTTCACCCTGGCCGCCTACATGGTCGAGGGCAAGCCGTCCCGCGACCACCTCGGCCCGCGCACCATGATGCACGCTGATCCCGAAACCTGGACGGCCCTGGCCAACTGGGCCGCGGACGCCTCCGGCATGTTCCTTCGCGCCCAGCTGGAAGCCGGTGCCTCCGCCGGCCAGCTCTTCGACTCGTGGGCAGGCTCCCTTGGCCTGGCCGACTACCAGCGCTTCGTCGCTCCCGCTTCCGCCCGCGCCCTGGACCATGTCCGGCACCTCGGGGCGCCGCTGATCCACTTCGGCACCGGCACCTCGGAACTGCTCGTCGCCATGCGCGACGTCGGCGTCGACGTCGTCGGCGTGGACTACCGGCTGCCGCTCGACGAAGCCAACCGCCGGCTGGGTGGCACGGTGCCGTTGCAGGGAAACATCGACCCGGCCCTGCTGTCCGCACCGTGGGAGGTGCTCGAAGCCCACGTCCGTGAAGTCATTGCCGCCGGCGCCTCGGCCCCCGGCCACGTGCTGAACCTCGGCCACGGGGTACCGCCGGACACCGATCCCGCCGTGTTGACGCGCGTCGTCGAACTTATCCACTCCATCTCCCCGGAGTAAGGGCATGGAGGCAGCCGGCACGCCTGCGGGGACAGGGCGGACCGCAGTGGTGGTGGGCGGCGGAGTCTCCGGCCTGCTTGCCGCCCGGACGCTTGCCCGGGCCGGTGTCCGCACCACGGTGCTGGAGGCCTCCGGCGCGTGGGGCGGCTGCGTCGGGAGCCATACAGTGGCGGGCCTGACGCTGGACAGCGGTGCAGAATCCTTCGCCACCCGTTCCTCGGCAGTGGCGGACCTCGCCGCAGAGCTGGGCATTGCCGGCGACATCGTCGCGCCGAATCCCGGCGGCGCCTGGGTCCAGCTGCCCGACGGCCCGCGCGAACTGCCCCGCACCGGCGTCCTCGGCATCCCGGCCAATCCCTGGGATCCGGAAGTCCGCCGTTCGCTCGGCCTCGCCGGTTCGCTCCGGGCCTCGCTGGACAAACTGCTGCCCGCCTCGCTGGGCACCACAGCCGAGGCCACCAGCGTCGCGGCACTGGTCCGCGCCCGGATGGGGCGGCGCGTCCTCGAACGGCTGGTGGCACCTGTCGTCGGCGGGGTCCACTCCGCGGACCCGGACGTCCTCGACATCGACATGGTGGCGCCCGGCCTGCGCGCCGGGATCAGGGACCACGGGTCCCTCGCCGGCGCCGTCGCCGCCCAACGCGGGGGAGCCGGGCGCGGGGGAGGCCAGCGCAGCGCAGACGGACCCGCCGGAGCCGCCGCGGCGGCGCCGGCGCCGGGGCTGCAGAAGGCCGGGTCCGCCGTTGCGGGACTGCGCGGCGGGATGCATACCCTCATCTCCGCGCTGATCACCGAGCTGCGCGGCCAGGGCGTGACGCTGCTCGGCGGCACACGGGCAGACTCCGTGGAGCGGACTGCCGGCGGCTGGCGGGTCTCCTCCGGGGACTCGGCCCACGACGCCGGGCTGCTGGTCGTCGCCGTGGAGGGACCGGCCGCCGTCGGGCTGCTCTCCGGCGCCCTGCCGGACCTTGCCCGGCTCCGCCCCGAGGCCGGACCCGACGTCAGCCTGGTCACGCTCGTGGTGGACCTGCCCCCGCTCGACGCCAGGCCTCGCGGCACCGGGGTCCTGGTCGCGCCGCAGAGCCCGGGAATCCAGGCCAAGGCCCTCACCCACGCCACCGCCAAATGGGGGTGGCTCGCAGACCAGACCGGCCCCGGCACCCACGTTGTCCGGCTCTCCTATGGACGCGGTGATGCCCGGCACGGCGCCGAGGCGCGGCCAGAGCCCCGCACCGACGACGAGCTGTTGGAGGCTGCCCTGAGGGATGCCTCCACCCTGCTGTCCGTACCGGTCACCGCCGGGGACGTGGTGGACTGGGACGTCGTGCGCTGGGGCGGCGCCCTGCCGTTCGCCTCACTCGGCCACAAGGGCCGCGTCGCGGAAGTGCGCAGCATCTGCGCGGCGGACGGCACGCTGGCCGTCGTGGGCGGCTGGCTGTCCGGCAACGGACTCGCAGCGATCGTTGCCGATACCCCAAAGCAGGTCCGGCAGCTGCTGTCCTGAGCGGCGAGGGCGCCCGAATCCGGCCGGAAACTGCCCGCCGGAGCGGGCGTCGTTCCGGGCAGCGGTTACCCGGAAAACGGGGGAACGGCAAATTTTCCCCCGCGTCCTTTGGCGGCTAAGGTCGGTGACCATGCTTACTCACAGGTCCAACGTCCAAAGAACGCCGGCCGGTCACCATGGGGGGCTTCGGCGCGGCACGGCAGCTGCAGCGCTGGCAGTTGTGCTGGCTCTATCCGCGGGCGCGCCCGCCTCACATGCGGCCGCGGGCGTCAACGCCGCCGTTCCAGCCGCGACGGGCACGCTGTCCATTGATCTCGACGGCCTGGTTGACGGACTGCTGGGTCCGTCGAAGTCGCCCACGCCTTCGCCTTCGAGCCCCTCACCCCAGCCGACCGGCTCCGAGGAACCCGACGAGCCGGTGCCGAGCCGGACCCCGACGCCGTCACCCACCCGGACGATCGCTCCGCAGCCTGTGGCGCCCCCGGCGCCCGGGACTCCGCAGCCCACCACCCCGGCCGTGCCCGCTCCGGCCGAGCCCGCGCCGGCCGTGCCCGCGGTTCCCGGGCCGGGCCCCTCAACCGC